>JBMCUI010000096.1:0-8330 GCA_048622675.1 Spirochaetota bacterium
CTATATAAACGAGTACATCCAGAGGCTCAAGGGAAAGCCCTACCGGCCCCTTTTACCCCGGATGGGAGAAATACTCAGCGAGACCTGCGGGATTATGTGCTATCAGGAAGACATCACCAGAATAGCCATGGAAGTGGCGGATTTTCCCCTGGCAGAAGCAGATGAGCTGAGGAAGGTAATCTCCAAAAAGAACAAAAAAGAAAGAAAACTGGAGCTGAAGCAGAAATTCTATCGGAACCTCGGACAAAAAAATGTGAAAGCAGAAACCATTGACCGGGTCTGGGACATGATAGAGTCTTTTTCCGGCTACAGCTTCTGCAAGCCCCACAGCGCTTCGTATGCTCTGCTTTCTTTCAAGGCCGGGTACCTGAAGGCCCATTATCCGGCCGAGTTTATGGGGGCGGTTCTGAAAAACCAGGGCGGCTACTACTCCCCCCTGGCATACATCTCGGAGGCAAGGAGGCTGGGTCTTAAGATTGTAAAACCCCATGTCAACATAAGCAGGTATGAATACTTCGGATGCAAAAACACGGTGTACATAGGCTTCATGCAGATAAAAAATCTGTGCAGGGAAACAGCAAAAAAACTGGTCCGCGAACGCGAGGAAAACGGCCCCTACACCGGGGTAGTGGACTTCATGGAGAGGACCGGGGCAGGGCTTTCTGATACGGTGGTACTGATAAAAGCAGGATGCTTTGATCGGCCTGAGGAGGCGCAGGAGGGCGGCTTCCAGCACTACAACCAGCCCCAGCTTCTGTACCTGGCCCACAAATACTGGCATATGAAGACCAGGAGCAGTCAGCAGACCCTGGGATTCTACACCAGGGGCATAACTCCTCCGCCCATGAGCGACCTTCCTCCGAAGCAGAAGCTGAAAAATGAACTCCAGGCTTTCGGATTTATGGTCTCCACCCACCCCATGGAATACTACAGGAAGTACCTAAAAGGGTGCCGGGTCATACTGGCCCGGGAGCTGCACAACTACATTCACAAAACAGTGGAGGCGGCAGCCATCCTGGTAACCGCCAAAACAGTTATCACCAGAAACCACCAGCTTATGCAGTTTATCAGCTTTGAAGACGAGAGCGCTATATTTGAAACAGTGTTTTTCCCGGAGGTTTTCAAAAAATACGCCCGGTGCCTCCACCAGCACCGTCCCTATGTGCTGAAGGGGGTGGTTGAGTGTGAGTTTGGAGCGGCAAGCATACAGGTAAAGGAAGTAAAACCATTAAGGACAACGGATTACTATTGCAAGAATGCGATAAATAAGCTATGTTAAAATTGAACCGGAATAATGTTAAGTATCCTCATACCATCAATTTTTAATAGCAGCAGAGGTGCTTTCAGGCTGTTATTTAGCATACCCAGCACAAGCTGCCGGATTTTTCCGGGATGAAAACCATACGTTTTGGGGTATTGTATGAAATCAGCAATTGTTTACAGTGAAAAAATGAAGGAATATGACCTGGGGCATGTGCTTACCGGGGACAGGTATGACAATTTCATGAATATTTTCCATCAGAAGGCAGGCGGCCATTCCCAGTTTGAAATAGTTGAACCAGACTACGCTACAGAAGAGGTGTTGAAACTGGTGCATACACCCGAATATATACACAGAGTTGAAAAATGCCGGAGCAGAGACCCGTTTGATACCCCCCTTTCTCCGGGGCTGGTCAGGGCGGCCAGACTTCTGGCAGGAGCAGGAAAGCTGGCAGGGGAGCTGGTATACTCCGGCAGGTTCAGCAAAGCCTTTGTGGTAGGCGGCGGGGTCCAGCATGCCACCAGGGACCATGAAAAGGGATTCGGAATATTCAGTGATGTGGGTATATGTGCAGAAAATTTGATGCAAAACCACGGAGTGGAAAAAATCCTGATACTGGATACAGACGCTCATGCAGGAGACGGAGTATACAGGATATTTATCAAGGACCCCCGGGTGCTGTTTATTTCACTTCACCAGCATCCAGCCACACTTTATCCCGGTACCGGGTTTGCAAATGAAGTGGGGGAAGCAAAAGCAAAAGGCTGTTCAGTACACGTTCCTCTTGCTCCCCACTCCGGCATTAGAGCCTACGAGTATGTACTGGAGCAAATTTTCAGGCCTCTGGCAGAAGAATTTCAGCCCCAGATAATACTGATGGTTGACGGTGCTGACCTCCATTTTACTGACAGGATAACCCAGATGGGGCTGACCCTGGAAGGAATAAGAACTATCGGGAGTTTTGTTTGTGAGGTATCCGAAATAGTCTGTCAGGGCAGGGTAGTTGATTTTATAGGCTCGGGCTACAGCTATGACCCTGATGTGGTTTCTATGGGGTGGCTTTCTTCGGTCGCAGGTGTTTCAGGAGTAGATCTGGAGCTGGGAGAAGACTTTCGGGTCTCAGGAATGGTAGACGATAACGAAGGACTGGAAGAAGCCCAAAAGACCACCGGGTTTATTAAGAAAAAACTGAGCAATTACTGGAGTTGTTTCTCCCGGACAAGTACCAATTAAGTACCATGTATGCATCTGCAGTAATGACTGTCCGGCACTGCACTGGACAGCCGTCAGTGTATTACTGTGTATATGCAGTTCATAAATGGATACCGGAAATGAGCACTTCTACCTTACAACCAGGAGCGGTATAATGTGCGGAAGATTTTCCCAAAAATCCGAGCGAAAACTTCTGGCAGAGGATTTTTTCATTGACGAGTTTACAGATGACGTGGTTATCAGCTACAATACAGCTCCCTCCCAGAAGGCAGGAGTCATAATCAATGATGGTAAAAACAGGTATGTACAGTTCAAGTGGGGGCTGGTTCCATCATGGGCTAAAGACCAGCAAATAGGCAGCAAACTGATTAATGCCAGGGCGGAAACGGTGGCCAGCAAACCCAGCTTCAGAAAGGCTTTCAGAGCCCGCAGATGCCTGGTCCCGGCTGATGGCTTCTATGAGTGGAAAAAATCAGACGGTTACAAAGTGCCTTTTTATATCTATCACAAATCCACCCGCCCGCTGGGTCTGGCCGGACTCTGGGACAGGTGGAAAGACCAGGAAGGAAATATACTGTATACCTTTACCATTATAACCACCGATGCCACTCCCGGGCTGGCAGAGCTCCATAACAGGATGCCGGTTATCATCCCTCCGGAAATGAGGGCAGCCTGGCTGGAGGCGAAGCATGAGAGTATAGATGAACTGGTTGGTTTCCTTAAACCCTATGATGACCGGCAGCTGAAGTTTCATCAGGTCTCCAGAAAAGTAAATTCACCCCAGAACAATACTCCTGACTGTATCAAACCTGTATCAGCCAATAACTTGTTTTAACTTCAGTGACCTTCTGAAATCATAATACGCCCGCAGTCAATACCTGCGGGTATTCGGCCAATGGTTGAACATCTGTAAGACTATGCTGCATTAATCCTTTCCAAAAACAGGCTGCTGTGCTATTATTTTAAAAGCGTTCATAGCTAAAAGCGTATTTCATCCGGTGGAGGATATTCATGAAAGAAAATACCACTGCAGTACACGTAGGCTCTTTTCCCAGTTACGAGGAGGGAGGGATAAACACACCCATCTATGCTTCTTCGGCCCATTTCTTCCCCCATCCCTCCGGTGAGGTTCGGTATCCACGTCTTATGAATATCCCTACCCAGTCAGCTCCGGCAGAGAAAATTGCCAGACTGGAAAACGCCGGAGCAGGAATGGTATTCAGCTCGGGCATGGCAGCCATAACCACCACTGTTTTAGCGTTTGTTCAAAAGGGAGAACACTGCATTTTCCAGTCCAATATCTATGGAGGAAGTTTTGAGTTCGTGACAAAAGAACTCCCCCGCTGCGGTATAGAAGCCTCCCTGGTCGGCTCTTATGCTACTGAAGAGTTTGTAAACAAAATAAAACAAAACACCAGGCTGGTATACATAGAAAGCCCTTCCAATCCACTTTTGCGGCTGGTGGATATACAGGAAATTGCCAACGAGTGCAGAGAACGCGGTATAATATCTATAATTGACAATACATTTGCTACACCCATAAACCAGAAACCTCTGGATATGGGGATAGACATGGTGGTGCACTCGGGGACCAAGTACCTTAACGGGCACAGTGACATTGCCTGTGGAGCAGTGGTCTCAGACCAGGAAAAAATATCACGCATCAAAAAAACCGCTTATAATCTGGGAGGAAGTCTGGATGTATTTTCTTCCTTTCTCCTGGACAGAGGACTGAAGACCCTCCCCCTTCGAGTACACAAGCAGAATGAAAACGCCTCGAAAATCGCCCGGTACCTGGAGCAGGCTGACTGGATAGAAAAAGTATACTATCCGGGACTTGCAGGTCATCCCGACCATTCTCTGGCTGGAAAGCAAATGAAAGGATTCGGAGGGATAGTCACCTTCGACATGAAAGGCAGCCTCCCTACTGCTCGGAAGTTTACCCAGAGCCTGAACATTATTAAAAATGCAATAAGCCTGGGTGGGGTGGAATCCACCCTTTGCTTTCCGTTTGAGACCTCACATGTGGAGCTCTCAAAACAGGAGAGAGAAGCTTCGGGTATTTACGAAACCACAGTGAGGGTTTCAGTCGGCATTGAAGACCCTGAGGACTTGATCGAGGATATGGAAAATGCCGCCGGGAGCTCCTGAGTACAACATCAGAACATGGACACCGCTTTCATGCCGGAAACCGGTCCTGCCGGAAAGGCCGGGATGCAGTAATAACAAACGGTCTTTTTTGAAGTCTTTTTCAAAACCCACCCCTGTTCATGATAATCCAGTAGTCCAGTGATATCCCGGCATAAGCGTGTATCAGTATTACCGGCCATAACGACTTGAGCTTTATAACTATAAAAGGAAATATCATCCCTGCCACTACGGCCATGATGGTTTCCGGCTGGGGCCTGTTTACATGCAGCAGCACAGTTGCAGCAAGCGATACTGCTCCTGCCTGCCATGCCCCAATATCATCTTTTGTCCCCATGAGCAGAAATCCCCTGAAGGCAAACTCATAACCCACATAATACAGAAAATAAATTCCCGAACTTTTCAGCCAGTTAACCCATGAACTGCCGGCATTCTGGACCAGAGGATACAAAGAGGCTAGATCAGGATTTCTGGCTCCAAAAAACGTTACAGGAGTAACAATGGCAATCCCCAGCATGGTAATAAATACCTGAACGATGGGCCTGCTGCTGAAAAATCCGAGCCCATAGTCTTTGGGCCTCTCTTTGAACCCCAATCGTACGATAAAAACAGGAACTATTCCCAGCAGTAGCAGCGCAGAAATCCATTGATAGTATACAGAAAAAGCCTGAACATCCTCTGTAATATAAGCGCTTCTCAAATGGTTAATAAAATACTCAGCACTTCCCTGATACCGGTAAAGAGTATAAAGTACGGTGATACACCCAAGAATAATCACTGTTTTTGCTGTTTTGCTTTGCACTTTTCATCCTCTTTCATTATGAATAATAATGTATTTAAATAACTTGAATTCTTTTCGGATTACTGGCCTCTCTTGCCAGGGGGTAAACCAGAGGCCTGCCGGCAAGAAATTATTCACCCGGTGACTTCCTGCAAATCCGTCCGGTCCATTTATCAAAGCTGAATAAGGGCCCATCTCCTATAAACTTTTTATAAATAAGGGGTTTATTTTTGTCATGCGGTAGTATATATTAAAAAAGTAAAATGTCGTTCAGGTACTGTTTGTTCCTCGATAATGTATAAATGTCCTTTTTAATTTTCTATAACTTTTTATTAAATAGCACAAGAATCAATAACCAATTTCGCCTTTATATTCAATTGTGGAATTTAAAATAGTTATTATCTATGAAGGGGAAAATCAATGCCATTAACCGGGAAAAAAATAAAGCTGGAGCTTACTGAGAATGCGGTCAGGGTCCTGCAGAGACGGTATTTGAAGAAAGACAACAAGGGCAACCCCACAGAAAAACCAGAGGATATGTTCGAACGGGTGGCAGGTAATATAGCCCGGGCAGATAAGGAATATGATAAACATACTTCCCTGGAGCAGGTCCACGAAAAATTTTACAATCTCATGGCCGGCCTCGATTTTATGCCCAACTCCCCTACCCTGATGAATGCAGGAAGAGAACTCCAGCAGCTTTCTGCCTGCTTTGTTCTTCCGGTGGAAGACTCAATAGAAAGCATATTCGACGCTGTCAAGTACACTGCTCTTATCCATAAAAGCGGAGGAGGTACCGGATTTTCTTTTTCCAGACTGAGACCGAAAAATGATGTGGTAAAAACCACCAGAGGAATATCCAGTGGTCCTGTGTCATTCATGAGGATATTTGACACAGCTACGGAAACTATAGTCCAGGGGGGAACCAGAAGAGGTGCCAATATGGGTATCCTGAATGTACACCATCCCGATATACTGGAGTTCATAAATTCTAAATCAGAGCAGCATATACTCAACAATTTCAACATATCTGTAGCTGTGACCGATAAGTTCATGAACGCTGTACTTACAGACGATGATTACCAGCTCAAAAACCCCAGAACAGGCAAGGTGGCTGGAACACTGAAGGCGAGAAAAGTCTTTGACCTTATAGCGGAAAGGGCCTGGCAGTACGGCGACCCGGGAATGGTGTTTATAGACCAGATCAACAAAGACAACCCTACTCCCAGCCTGGGTCCCATAGAGTCTACCAATCCCTGCGGTGAACAGCCTCTTCTACCTTTTGAGGCCTGCAATCTGGGATCTATCAACCTGAAAAACATGGTGAACAACAAACAGATAGACTGGAATAAGATGAAGCAGACTATACATGCCTCTGTCCATTTCCTGGACAATGTTATAACCATGAGCAAGTTTCCCCTCCAGGAGATACAGGACCTGGTCAGAGGCAACAGGAAGATTGGACTGGGAGTTATGGGCTTCGCCGACATGCTCATTAAAATGGAAATACCCTACAGTTCACAGGAAGCGCTGGAAACAGCAAAGAAGACTGCAAAGTTTATCAAGGATGAAGCAGATAATGCTTCACTGAAGCTGGGAGAAGACAGGGGAGTTTTCCCCAACTGGGAAAACTCAATATATGCAAAACAGGGCCTTAAATTCAGAAACGCTACCCGTACCACCATAGCCCCTACCGGGACTATCAGCATTATTGCAGGGTGTTCATCAGGAATTGAGCCCATCTTTGCGGTGTGCTATACCAGAAATGTATTGAACAACGAGGAGCTCCCCGAAACCAACCCCCTTTTTCTGGACGTGGCTATAAAACAGGGGTTCTACTCAGATGACCTGGTAAAGGAAATCGCCAGGAACAGCAGTGTAAAGGGAATTAAAAGCATTCCCACCAAGTACCAGAATATATTTGTCACAGCCCACGACATCTCTCCCTCAGACCATGTTAATATGCAGGCCGCCTTCCAGGAATATACGGATAATGCAGTATCCAAAACGGTTAATTTTCCAAACTCCGCTACAGTTGATGATGTAAAAAATGTATACCTTGAAGCATTCAGGCTGAAGTGCAAAGGGATTACTGTTTACCGTGACGGGTCTCGTGATGTCCAGGTCCTGACCACTGGACAGAAAAAAAAGGAAAAGGGGGAAGCAAAATATGCCCCCCGACAGAGGCCCACGGTGACCCTGGGAATCACAGAAAAAGTCCAGACCGGGTGCGGCAACCTTTATGTAACCATTAATTCAGATAACTCCGGACCATGTGAGCTTTTTGCCAGCATGGGAAAGGCAGGAGGTTGTGCTGCTTCCCAGCTTGATGCTCAGGCAAGACTCATTTCCATGGCCCTCAGGTCCAATGTGGACCCCTACTCCATAGTTAAACAGCTTAAAGGACTCAGGTGCCCCTCCCCCTCTCTTCTGCCCCAGAGGGGAGGAAAGGTTCTATCCTGTTCCGATGCACTGGCCAAGGTGCTGGAGCACTACCTGGAAGGCGCCCACCGGAAAACAAACTCAGTCAATCCCGGAGGCCCTTCTCCCATAAATAATAAACATCTGATCCAGCCCGAGTTTGATGTCAATACCAAAACTATCGCAGGCATCTGCCCGGAATGCGGCAGCATACTGGAGCATGAAGGGGGATGTGTAATCTGCCATTCCTGCGGTTACTCCAAATGCTGATAGTACAATCAGTCCATTCATTTTAATATTTGTTGACATTTTATGCAATCCAGTATAAAAAATAACTGGTGAAATTTTTTCCCAGGATTCCGTGTTTATACCATACAAACCCATACTGTAAAATCGCTGCATTGTCGGTGTTTAACAAAGCTGCTTATAGTCTCAAAAAAGGTGGTTTTATAATGAAAAAATGGATTTTTCCGTTTCGTCACCGTTAGATCTATTATTTAAACACGC
>JBMCUI010000097.1:0-8240 GCA_048622675.1 Spirochaetota bacterium
GTTATATAGTTGTCTGCGGCCCCGCGGGACCGCAGACACGTGATCGGTGCAAATCGAGCCTGCTGCCTAATCCAGCAGTTCAAAAACTGATTCTGCTCTGAGATTGGCCTGGGTTATGATGGCAGCTGCTGCACGGTGAAGAATTTCCATCCGCAGGAGATTGACCATTGTACCTGCCACCCTGCAGTCTTCCGGCATCTGGGAAGCGTTCAAGTTTTCGGCAGCTATGGAAAATCTGGATGGGTGACGCTCAGCATTTCTGCATCCTGCTCCCCATCGGATTGAAAAATCCTGCAAACCTCTTTGCACCTGCAGCAGGCCGTTTCTCGGCCCTCTGCCACCAATTTCAGCCAATCCGGAGCCGGTTACTCCAGCCCTGCCTCTCAGGCTGCCTGGCATCTGTTTTTTAATCCCCGAAAAACTCTCTTTCTGTTTCCCGGGCAGATACCGGTATCCAGACAGGGCCCACATATTATGGTTAGTGACCATACTATCGCCTACCCCCCATGAAAGCACGGCCGTTGGAAATAATCTCCTCTACTGCAGGTTTACAAAAAGGCAGAACACCGATCACCTGCCTCTGTATTATTGCCTGCAGTATAAGCCGTACCCTCGGAGTTGGACCGCTCTAGTACAATCATGATAAGCCCTCTGGATTAGGCTGTGGTTATACTACCCCCAAGATGGTAGCAGCTGCAGCACTGTTTGCGGCAGTGTGTTTGCCTGGGCCAGCATAGCTGTACCTGACTGGACCAGTATCAGATCTTTGGTAAACTTCACCATCTGCCTGGCCATGTCCGCGTCCCTGATTTGAGATTCTGCCGCCTGCATGTTTTCTGCTGCAACGGCAACTCCCTTTACCGCCATTTCGAACCTGTTCTGGTACGCACCCAGGTCTGCTCTCTGCCTGGAGACCTTTTTCAGGGCCTCGTCCACCACTCCAATAGCAGCATTGGCACTCCCAGGAGTGGACAGGCTTATTACCTGACCGTCCTGCACCAGCCCCAGGGCTTCCGCGGTCATGGTGCCGATATAGGCTCTCTCGCGCTGGTCCATGTTTGCTCCTACCTGAAACCACATAGAAGCTGTTGGAGTACCACCTGCTTCAGGATTGGCAAATGCGCCGGTAAGCATGTTGTACCCGTTGAACTGGGCATGTGAGGCTATCCGGTTTACTTCATCTGCCAGCTGGGAAACCTCCACCTGTATCTGCAGTCTGTCCTCAGCAGTGTAGATACCGTTTGCAGCCTGTACTGCCAGCTCCCTGATTCGGTGGAGGATACTGTGATCCTCACCCAGGTACCCTTCTGTGGTCTGAATAAAGGAAACTGCATTTTCGATGTTTCTGGTTGCCTGTTTCAGCCCCCTTATCTGCGACCTCAGTTTTTCAGACACAGCCAGACCAGATGGGTCGTCACCTGCACTGGTGATCCTATGCCCTGATGCCAGCTTGGCAATGTCCTCATTCAGCTCCCTGGTCTTGAACTTCAAGATCCTGTTTGCATAGATGGCACTCATGTTGTGGTTGATAACCATGAAACTACCCTCCTTGATTGATCTTTCGCCGGACCCTATGCATGAGACAAATCATACCTCTACTGCCTCAGCCCAGGGTTTTCCGTGGCCTATACATTAAATGGACGAGAAATTACTCTGACGCGCGCAATCATTTCATTTCTCTTGACCTCTGTTTTTCCCTCGAGCAGAAAAAAGAGGCATACCATTTAATCTCCAGCAACCGAACTTAGACCCCTTATGGGGCCCAAAATAAACCAGAGGCTCACTTTACCCCCTAACTTAACATAGTAATACAGTTGTACATGCCCCCCTCAGGGGCATAAAATAGGTTGCTGGCATGGCAGAAACCATGTCGAGGAGAGTTTCCATGGATATTGTCCCGGGGAATGCTATAACCAGCCAAGGCTATGTTTGCACTTTTGTCAAAGACCGTATGTGATCTTTACCTAAATAACAACCCCACTTCCGCCGACAGCAGCTCAACACAGAGCCGGGTGCGGCGGACCAATGCTCCGGCAAATTACTTTGTTAATACACTTTTCTTAGACCCCACCACCTCCACAGATGCGGGCAGCCGGGTTACACACACAAAAACTTTACCTTAACAGCTGCAGTACAGACTGTGGCAGCGTATTTGCCTGGGCCAGCATGGCTGTGCCTGTCTGCATCAGGATCTGGTCTTTGGTAAAGTTTACCATTTCTTCTGCTATATCAGCATCTCGTATTCTGGACTCAGCTGCCATGAGGTTTTCATACCCAGCCATCAGCCCTTTGGTGGCGTACTCCAGTCTGTTCTGATAGGCACCAAGGTCTGATCTCTGCTTGGAAACCTGGGTTAAAGCCTGGTTAACTACTCCTATGGCCCTGTTGGCGTTCTCAGGAGTGGACAGGGATATTACCGATCCGGTAGTTAATTCCTTCATGTTCAGAGCTTTCGAGGTCATGGTCATAATAAACACCTGCTCCCTCTGATCCATGTTTGCACCAATATGGAACCACATGGATGCAGTGGGGGTGTTCTCACCTGTAGGCCTGGCAAACCGGCCTGTGAGCATGTTCATCTGGTTGAACTGGGCATGGGATGCCACCCTGTCAATTTCATCCACCAGCTGGGAAACCTCCACCTGGATCATCATTCTGTCCTCATCGGTATAAATTCCATTGGAGGACTGCACTGCAAGCTCCCTTATCCTCTGGAGAATGTCCTGAATTTCCTGCAGGTACCCTTCTGTGGTCTGGATAAAAGATATTCCATCTTCTGCATTTCTTGTTGCTCTCCTCATCCCTCTGATCTGGCCTCGCATCTTCTCAGAAACTGCCAGACCTGATGGATCATCTCCTGCACTGTTTATTCGCTTACCGGAAGCAAGTTTCTCAATGTTTTCCTTAAGGTTCCAGGTATTAAACTTGAGGATTCTGTTAGCGAAAACAGCAGGAATGTTGTGATTGATAACCATTTTTTCCTCCTTGAAGTGGTTTAATCAGGCATCCGTGCCTGAAATCAACTAATAATGTGCAAAATTTTTAAAAAATGTTGCTAAATAAAAAATTGGGTTTTACGATAAGTATAGTAGCAGGAAAAAGCACCACCTCCTTGGTGTTGAAATACCAGATACATGCCTGTTTTCAGCAATTTTTCCTGCTGCAAAAAATCAGCAGGGGGAAGGGACAATTATTTCATGTAAAAACTCCAAATAAAAAATTAAAAAGTATTCTCATTTGTTGTATCGGTATGTACTGCCTGAAACTTTATTTATTTTTTTTTACTCGCTAATGTTTACCTCAATACCCTTCCCCCCTTTTTTGTTTTCGTGTTTGATAATGGTAGTTGCATTTAAGGCAACAATTTAAGGCTCCTGGTGAAAGTATTTTCTGGATAATTCACTTTTTCTCTTCAAAAATAAAAACTACTACTATTTTGTCTATTTTTTCTATTGAGTTTTTTTCTGGATAGAGAGGAAAGATTTTTAGTATAAATAGGTTGACAACTGTACGTTTAAGTACAATTGTTAACACGCGGAGCAGTAGAAACCTGAACACAGGGTCATGGTAATGAAAAAAATTATTGCTACAATAATATATGTATGCGCGGTGCTTTTGTGTGTTGCCCCCATGGGAGCAACCCTGAAAGCAGACCTGCTGGGAGCTGGGGCTACCTTCCCCTACCCCATTTACTCTAAAATGTTTGACATCTACTCTCGTCAGTCCGGGGTAAAGGTCAACTACCAGCCCATAGGCTCAGGAGGTGGGATTCGCCAGCTTATGAGCCAAACGGTAGATTTTGGGGGCACCGATGCCTACATCACTGATAAAGAGCTTGAACAGACCCCCCAAAAAATACTTCACATCCCTACCTGTGTGGGTGCAGTAGTGGTGGTCTATAACCTTCCCGGAAATCCAAAACTCAGGCTTACCCCGGAAATTATTTCGGGAATTTTTACAGGGGAAATAACCAGATGGAATGACCCGAAAATCAAACAGGCAAATCCTGGAGTCAGTTTGCCAGGGATGAATATATTTGTCATACATCGTTCTGATGGAAGCGGCACCACTTATGTGTTCAGCGATTACCTCAGCAGTGTAAGTGATCAGTGGAAAAGGAGGGTGGGAAAAGGCAAATCACTCAACTGGCCGGTGGGCCTGGGGGCAAAAGGAAACCCAGGAGTGGCCGGATTTGTAAAACAGACCCCGGGGGCTGCAGGATACGTGGAGCTGGTATATGCTCTCCAGAACAATATGACCTATGCAGAAATAAAAAACAGCGCAGGCAACTTTATCTATCCTTCCATACAATCGGTCAGCCTGGCTGCAGACATTGAACTACCCCCGGATACCAGGATATATATAACCAACACCCCCAAAGACCAGGGCTACCCCATAAGCAGCTTTACCTGGATAATTTTTTATAAAGAGCAGAACTATGAAGGCCGATCAAAACAGAGGGCACAGCAGCTTGTTAATCTCCTGTGGTGGATGATACATCAGGGCCAGGAGTATACCAGGCCGCTTGGCTATGCTCCCCTGCCCCGGCAGGCAGTAAACAGGGCCGAAGCAATAATAAAGTCTACTGTCTATAATGGAAAACCACTGAGGTGAAAAGCTGCAGCTCCTGAAAACACAGGGACGCAGAACTGTAAGGTGGGGAGAATGGAGGAAACAAAAACTGGGAGAATAAACACCTACGAAACGTTATTCAGGACAGCGCTCTACCTGTGTGCAGTACTGCTGGCATGCCTCCCGGTGCTGATTTTTTCCGTTCTGGTTACCCAATCGCTGCCTTCACTGAAAGCCTTCGGCTTCAGCTTTTTTTACACCAAAACCTGGGACCCTGTTGCCGGAGAATTCGGTGCACTTCCTTTTTTGGTGGGAACAATATTAACTTCCTTTCTGGCACTGGCCATTTCTATACCTTTTTCCCTTTCCATATCCTTATTCCTTGGCGAATACTATCCCAGGGGAGGGGTGGCCGGTTTTCTTAACAGTACAGTGGAGCTGCTGGCAGGAATACCATCTGTGGTGTACGGTTTCTGGGGGCTCTTTGTTCTGGTGCCTCTGGTCCGAAGCATAGAAATGAAGCTGGGCGTTGCTCCGTACGGAGTGGGAATTTTAACCGCATCACTTATCCTGGCAGTTATGATCATACCCTACTCCGCCTCCATTGGCAGAGAGGTAATACGGCTGGTGCCATCCGACCTGAAAGAAGCAGCCTATTCTCTGGGTGCTACCCGGTTTGAAGTAATAAAACATGTGGTGCTTCCAGGAGCCAGGTCGGGTATTCTGGCAGGAATGCTCCTTTCACTGGGCAGGGCACTGGGTGAGACCATGGCTGTAACCATGGTAATTGGAAACAGCAACACACTCCCCGGGAACATCTTTGCTCCTGGCAATACCATGGCCAGCATCATAGCCAATGAGTTTACAGAAGCAGTGGACAAGCTGTACCTGTCCTCGCTTATTGAAATCGGACTTATTTTGTTTATCGTTACTACTGTTATCAATGTAGCAGGAAGACAAATCATCAAAAGACTGGCTGCAGACTCCGGTTCCAGGGGTTAGAAAAGAGCAGGTTATGACAGGAAAAACTCCTGAAAAAGCACACAAAATAGAAACACCGGTACCTACCAGGACCACCAGAGACCGTATCTGGAAGCTGGTAATAATTTTTATAGCGCTGGTTTCCACCATTCCTCTGTTTCTTATCCTGGTTTATCTGGTGAAAAACGGTATTGCAGCTGTCAATTTCAATTTCCTGGTAAGCCTTCCCCAACCTCCGGGCGAGCCCGGAGGAGGAATATCCAATGCTATAGTGGGTACTTTTATTATAATAGCACTTTCCTCCCTTTTTTCCATACCTATAGGAATATTTACCGGTATATACCTCTACGAGTACCCGCATACAAGGCTGGCCTACCTGGTGAGGCTCTGCGTTGATATTCTTCAGGGACTACCGTCCATTGTAATAGGAATTATAATTTGGCTGGTAATGGTAGTACCCATGAAGCATTTTTCTGCACTTTCCGGAGGTGTGGCCCTGTCTATTATGATGCTTCCAGTAATTGTCAGGTCCACAGAGGAAACCCTAAATCTCACCCCTTTCACCCTCAAAGAAGCCTCTCTGGCCCTGGGTGTACCCTACTACAGAACCATAATGAGGGTGGTAGTACGGTCAGGAATGAGCGGGATTTTGACTGGAGTGCTTCTTGGTATAGCAAGAATAGCAGGCGAGACCGCTCCCCTGCTGTTTACCGCATTCGGAAGCCCCTATATGAATATAAATATAACCAAACCGATGAATACTCTGCCCCTGCTCATATTCAATTATGCTGCCAGCCCCTACCAGCAATGGCATACCATCGCATGGGGGGCTTCATTTGTATTGATTATTTTTATTCTCATTCTGAATATAATATCAAGGGTAGTGATTAAAAAATGAGCGAAAATGTGATACGGATTCAAAACTTCAGTGCATTTTTCGGAGACACCCAGGTAATAAAAAACGTAAACCTGAACATACCTCCCAAACAGGTCACTGCAATAATGGGTCCTTCAGGATGCGGAAAAACAACACTCATCCGGTGCATAAACCGGATGCACGAACTGACTGTCGGAGCCAGCACCTCGGGAGAGATCTTTCTATATGGTAATAATATTTTCAGGATGAACCCCATACAGGTAAGGCGCAAAGTAGGAATGGTATTCCAGAGGCCCAACCCTTTCCCAACCATGAGTATATACGAGAACGTGGTTGCAGGGTACAAACTGAACGGGATAAAACTGCCCCGGGAACAGCAGGACGCTATTGTAGAGAGGTCGCTTAAAAACGCTGCACTGTGGAATGAGGTAAAGGACTTCCTTCACCGTTCAGGCACTTTCCTGTCAGGAGGTCAGCAGCAGCGGCTGTGCATCGCCAGGGCTCTGGCAATGGACCCCCAGGTGGTGCTTCTGGATGAGCCTACTTCTGCTCTTGACCCGAAAGCTGCCAGAAGCATCGAAGAGCTGATGGGGGAGTTAAAAAACACGGTAACCATCCTCCTGGTCACCCATAATATCGCCCAGGCAGCCAGAGTTTCCCAGAATACTGCTTTCTTATATCTGGGTGAGCTGGTGGAGTATGGCTCTACCCAAAAGCTGTTCACTGTACCGAAGGACAAAAGGACAGAGGAGTACCTGACCGGTAAATTTGGATAGGAGAAAATAAATGGCTGAAGAAAAATTGGCACCCCTCAAAAAGGAGCTCATCCAGTACGGCAACCTGGCTGAAGCTATGCTGGAGAAAAGCATCAGGGGACTGACCCAGAAACAGGAGGAGCTTCTGGAAGAGGTAATGAACGAGGATGAAAACCAGGCCAATGAGCTGGAGATAAAACTTGATGAGCTGTGCGCCTCACACATTGCCCAGTTCGAGCCAAGAGCAGTTGAACTTCGCACCACCCTGATGATTTTGAAGATGAACAACGACCTGGAAAGGATCGCCGACCATGCGGTAAATATTGCAGAGAGCGCTCTTTTTTTAATAAAACGGCCCCCGGTGAAGCCCCTCGTTGATCTGCCCAATATGGCAGAAACAGTGATCAACATGCTGAAAGACAGTATCGGAGCCTTTATTGAAGAGAGACCTCAGCTTGCCAGGGAAGTATGCCAGAGGGACAGCAAGGTCAACAATTTAAGGGACCAGATCCTGCGTGAACTCATAACCTTCATGAGCTCCGACCCAACCACCATCGAGCGGTCCATGCATCTTCTCAGAGTTTCCAGCAACCTGGAAAGGGTGGGTGACCTGTGCACCAATTTCTGTGAGGACGTCATCTACGCAGTGGAAGGTACGGTTATCAAACACCACTTCGACCAGAGAAAGTAATACTGTAGGGCAATATTCCATGAGTTCCCTGAATACACAGTAGAAATTTCTCTCTCAGAAAATCTCCAATTGCCATCTAATTCTTTTCACATCAGATTTTTAAACGAATTCAAAAATATTTTGGACAAATCCTCTATCGAAAATAGCCATTAACCAGAGAAGCAAATTTCAAATCAACCCCGGGAGTCTGCTTCCAGGCGTTTTTTTTCTCTTCGGTCCAATCACAATAAACAATAACCTCAATGGGGGCGGATAATATATTTTGTTCTGTAACTTTCTGAATGTGTTCCTTGACTACCGGGTTTTCAAAATGAAACTGAAAGTCTTCATATTTTTCATACACTTCAACCCACCTGTATACAAC
>JBMCUI010000098.1:0-8112 GCA_048622675.1 Spirochaetota bacterium
CCTTTGACCTGGGGTACCAGGAAGTTGTCGGTCTTGTCGGCGACAATGGGGCCGGCAAATCAACTCTTATAAAGATCCTCTCAGGTGCTCACCCACCCACCCAAGGGACCATTTATTTTGAAGGGAAAAAGGTGGAAATCAACACTCCCAAAGACGCCAAAGAGCTGGGAATTGAAACGGTTTATCAGGACCTGGCCCTGGCAGAGAACCTGGATGTGGCGTCAAACATATTTCTGGGCCGGGAGTTCAAGGTGGGAGGGCTGGGCAGGGTGTTCAGAATTATAGATAAGAAAAAAAACTGCCAGGAAGCAGACAGAGTTATGCGAAGCCTGGAAATTGAAATAGCATCTCCCAGGACCCTGGTGCAGAACCTTTCCGGAGGACAGAGACAGGCAGTTGCTATTGGTAAAACGGTATACCTGAGCCCCAAAGTTATTATCATGGATGAGCCTACCGCCAACATCTCGGTTAAGGAAAGAGAAAAGGTTCTGGAGCTCGCACAGAGGCTAAAACAAAGGGGCATATCCGTTATTTTTATCAGCCACAACATCCATGAAGTTTTCTCTGTAGTGGACAGGGTGGTTGTTTTAAACAGGGGTATGAAAGTAGGTGATAAGAAAGTCAATGATACAAGCATTAATGAGGTTGTAAAACTCATGATAGGCAGGCAAGGTTCGATTACATATTAAACTATCACCAAAAAATATGAAAGGAGGCAAGTATGTTTACCAAGAAGTGTACAACAGTATTCCTGGTGGTAATGTTAGCCTTTTGCTTTTTCGGTTTTGTTTCAAAGGCTTCTGCTGACGATCCCATTACCATAGGATTTTCTGTTCCCAGTCTGCATTTTACCTGGTTTGTATTTACCAAAGATGTAGCCCTGGACGAAGCTCAAAAGCTGGGTATAGAGGTAAAGGTCTATGATGGCATGAATAAAGTTTCCAAACAGATATCCGACATTGAGGACATGATTGTCAGGGGTGTTGATGGGGTGCTGATATCTCCCATCAATATCAAAGCCCTTGTCCCTGGGCTGGAAAAACTGGACAGTGCAGGTATACCCTGCGCAACATTCGATAGAAAGGTAGTGGGAGCCCCATATCTGGTGCATGTAGGGGCGGACAATGTTGAAGGTGGAAGGATAGCAGCTGTTTATACTGCTGCAAAACTTGACGGACGGGGAAGGGTAATTGAACTGCAGGGTACACCCGGGTCCTCTCCTGCCATTGACAGGGGGAGCGGCTTCCACCAGGTAGCAGACGACTTTCCTCAGATGAGGATAGTATTCAGCCAGACCGGACAGTTCGACCGTGAAAGGGGGATGAGTGTCATGGAAGATGCCATTACCTCTAATCCAAACTTCGATGCAGTGTGGGCACATAATGACGACATGATGATAGGTGCAATTCAGGCGGTGGAGTCTGCAGGATACAACCTGGACAAAGTGACCCTGGCGTCCTTTGATGCTATTCCTGATGCCCTGGAGGCCATCCAGGATGGAAGGCTGGATGCAACCATAGAACAGCACCCCGGAAAGCAGGTCAGGGATGCCATGAATTACCTGGTAGACTACATAAAGACCGGGAAAAAACCAGAAAAGAAGGAAATATATCTGGTCCCCACCCTCATAACAGAAGCAAACTTGCAAAAAGCTGAAAAATACAGCGAAATCAAATAGGGGTGTGCATAGTAAAGACAGGGTTATAAGATAAAAATATCAGGATACGCAGAAATTATAGGGGGGCATTGCATAATGCTCCTCTATAATTTTATATGTCTTATGGATTTTTCAAATCCAAAGCAGAATCTCTTTTATCGAAATATGAGAGGCCCGGACCGGACCGGCGAGTAAGTTTTAATACTCCGATGAGTGAAGGGAGTAAAAAGATCATAGAGCGGGGAAAAAGATATGGCTGGTGGAACAAATAACGAAAAAAAGCTTTCCAATCTTATAAATACAGTATTAAAAAACTATGGCATTTATGTAGCTTTTGTTCTTACCTGTGTGGTGGTGACCATTCTCACTCCTGTTTTTATATCGCCACGGAATATATTTAACATCATTCGCCAGGTTTCCATGATGGGCATCATAGCAGTGGGGATGACTTTTGTAATACTGAGCTCAGAAATAGACCTCTCTGTGGGCTCAATGGTGGCACTGGTGGGAGTACTGGCTGCCGGGTTTCAGGTCAACCTGAACCTGGGAACCTTCCTTGCTACTGTTCTTCCTCTTCTCATTGCCACTCTGATAGGCATAGGTATGGGGGTAGTCATAACCA
The DNA here is from genome assembly GCA_048622675.1 of Spirochaetota bacterium. GTDB lineage: Bacteria > Spirochaetota > B62-G9 > B62-G9 > DRHN01 > JBMCUI01. The sequence goes on from JBMCUI010000098.1 coordinate 2,280, forward strand.
GGACCAATGTGCATTCGTTTGTGGTAACCCTGGGCATGCTGTCCATTGCCAGAGGGCTGGCCCTCATTTACTCCGGAGGCTATCCCATCAGCGGGCTGAACCCTGCTTTCAGGTTTATAGGAGGGGGAATGATCGGTCCTGTACCGGTGCCTGTTTTCATCTACGCAGGGGTGGTATTAACAGCATACTTTGTGCTGTCACAGACCACCTTCGGCAAATATGTGTACGGCATCGGAGGCAACCGGGAGGCGGTTCGTCTATCAGGGATCAGGGTTGCTTTTTACCGGACTGCGGTATTCGGTATATGCAGTTTCACCGCAGGCATTGCCGGTATTATTATGGCCTCACGAGTAAACTCCGGCCAGCCTACAGCCGGAGTGGGATGGGAGCTTGATGTAATTGCGGCTGTTATAATCGGAGGCACCAGCCTGTTTGGAGGAAGGGGAGGAGTCATAGGAACAGTAATCGGCTCGCTGTTCCTGGGGGTCCTCAGAAACGGACTCAATCTTCTGGATGTATCTCCTTTCTACCAGCAGGTATTTATTGGAATGCTTATCATCATAGCTGTCATCGTAGACAAGTTCAGAAGGTAGCAGCAGAGCAGCCGGAAATAAGAAAAATCCTTCCTGCCATTAAAATTATTATTCCAACCCGAGCACAAATACACTCCAGAGGCTCTGATGCAGATTACCACCTCTAGGTCTGTATGTGAACATGTTTTCTCATTTGCATATTTATTTAGATAGGCCACGGTATTTATATTACCTTATTAGAAAGGGTCCAATAGTTTCGGAAACCCGGTACAGCAAAATATCATAGAAAACAGACAAAGCAGCAGATGGTCCAGAACACACCATTCGACACCATAGCAGCAATCTCCACTCCTCCAGGCGAAGGGGGTATAGGCATAGTAAGGATAAGCGGAGAGAGAGCTTTTGACATTACTAAAAAAATATTCGTCCCCCGCAGGAAAAAAAAGCAAAACCTGTGGGGCGGCTCTTTTATTATGCACCTGGGCTATATAAAAGAAAACAATAGGACAGTGGACGAGGTGCTGGTCTCCATCATGAAGGCTCCCCGCACCTATACCAGGGAAGACATGGTGGAGATAAACTGCCATGGAGGGCCGGTAGCGGTCAGGGAAGTGCTCAGGGTGGTGATATCCCGGGGAGCCAGGATGGCGGAACCGGGAGAGTTTACCCGACGGGCTTTTATCAATGGAAGGATTGACCTCTCCCAGGCAGAAGCTGTACTGGACATAGTGCGGGCCAGGACCGGAAGAGCCCTGGAAACAGCAGTCAACCAGCTGAAGGGACAGCTGGGACAAAAAATAATCCAGCTGGTTCAACTCCTCAGAGAAACTCTGGTTGTACTGGAGGCAAACATCGATTTTCCTGAGGAAGAAGATGTGGAGGCAGTAGAAAAGAACCGGATCAGGGAAAAAATCCTCCAGGTACATTCCCAGCTGGAAGAACTTATAGCAAGCTACGGCCGGGGGAAAATGGTAAAGGAGGGGGTTCTTACCGTACTTTCCGGCAAACCCAATGTCGGCAAGTCAAGCATCCTCAATGCTTTTGTCCGATTTGAAAGGGCCATTGTAACTTCTATCCCCGGGACCACCAGAGATGTCATAGAAGAGCAGCTCAATTTAAACGGAATTCCATTTATTCTCGCAGATACAGCAGGGATAACCGAATCCACAGACCTTATCGAAAAAGAAGGGGTAAGCAGAAGCAGGTCATACATGCAAAGGGCCCAGCTGGTCCTGCTGGTTTTCGATGCCAATGCTCCCCTGGACCAGATGGACCTGGATATTGCCAGGAGGGCCGCTCACAAGAGACACATTACCGTAATAAATAAAATCGACCTTCCCAGGAAACTGGACCTGGACCTGCTTTTCAGCAAAACCAAAATCGATCCCAACCCGGTGTACCTTTCGGCCACCCACGGTACAGGCCTGGATGAACTTCAGAAGAAAATGTCCGAAGCTGTCATTTCAGGGGAAGCAGGAGGGGACTACTCGGTTATGATCACCAGTCTCAGACACTACAACATTCTCAAAAAAGCCCAATCAGAGCTGGACTATGCTTTAAAGTCTCTGGACCAAAAAATGGGGCCAGAGCTTACTGCTTTTGATGTAAGGAACGCTATGGACCTGTTGGGAGAAATAACCGGCAAGGTCACCAGCAAAGACATACTCAAAGATATTTTTAATAATTTCTGTATCGGCAAATAGAAGCCAATCCAGGTTTTCGCTTATTTCATATTCCAGATTTCTTGATTTTTTTAATATATTGTTATATTTTTGCTTAATTTTTAATTGAGTGGGAGAAAATTATGAATAGAGAAAAAGTGGAAAATGCACTGAGGATGATAATCGAAGAAATCGATCAACAGCCCACCCGTCCTGACCTGAGCAGGACTCCTCACAGAGTGGCCAAAATGTACCAGGAAATATTTTCAGGCTCATTTCAGGACCCTGAGGAGGCCCTGGAGGTGCTTCTCTCAGAAGAGCACGATGAAATTGTCCTGGTACGAGACATACCCATCTATTCCATGTGCGAGCATCATATGCTTCCCTTCTATGGGAAGGCCCACGTGGGATATATACCCAGGGACAACCGCATCACCGGTCTGAGCAAACTGGCCAGAGTGGTGGACCTGTATGCAAAGAGGCTGCAGGTACAGGAAAGGCTCACCACTTCCATTGCAGACCTGATTATGAAAAAGCTCCGGCCATGGGGAGTAATAGTGGTAATTGAAGCAGAACATCTGTGCATGATAATGCGGGGAGTTAAAAAACCGGGGGCCTATACCATAACCAGTGCAGTGAGGGGCATTTTTAAAGAAAATGAAAAAACAAGGGCCGAAGCCCTGTCTCTGATAATGTCAAAACGCTCCCGTTAATAATTGTTCCAAACAGCAGCCGATCAGCTCTCTTTTTCCAGTACCAGTCTCATGTATCTTTTTTTACCTGCTCGCAGATTCAGCTCTCCATGGTTAAAGTCTTCCTGGACAAGCTTTCGGTTCTCGTCAGTGACCCTGGCGCCCTCCACATAGGCACCTCCCTGCCTGATCAGTCTCCTGGCTTCGGTTTTGCTGGCAGCAAGCCCGGCCATTAAAAAAGCATCCAGCACCGGCAGGCCCTCATGAATATCCCCTGGGCTGACTTTCACACACGGTGCCTCTGCACTGCCTTCTGCAGCCTCAATTATAGAAGAAGAGGTTTTTACCTTTTTCTGTGGATCGGCTTCCCCGAACTTCTCAATGGAGGCCAGGTAGGCCTTCTTTGCTTCTTGATCACCATGAGTAAGCCTGGTAGCCTCAAATGCAAGTATCTCCTTGGCCCTGTTGAGAAGCGGAGGCTTCAGAGCAGAAAGTTCTTTCACCTCCTGCATGGGAAGAAAGGTAAAATAGCCCAGGTATCTCCCTGCATCTGCATCCATGGTATTTCTAAAAAACTGGTAGTACTCATACGGGGGCGTTTTACGGGCATCAAGCCATATAGCACCTTTCACCGATTTTCCGAATTTTTCTCCACTGGATGCAGTAATCAAAGGAAACGTCATTCCATAAGCTTCTTTTCCGGTCATTCTTCGAATCAGATCGATACCTGTCACAATGTTTCCCCACTGGTCCTGCCCACCCATCTGCAGGTCACAGTCCCAGTCCCTGTTTAAGATGTAAAAGTCATAGGCCTGCAGTACCATGTAATTGAACTCTATAAAGGTCAGACCCTTCTCCAGCCTTTGCCTGATTGACTCTGTGGAGAGCATCCTGTTAACAGAGAAATGTTTGCCGATGTCCCTTAAAAAATCAATGTACTGCAGACCAACAAGCCAATCAGCATTGTTCAAAAGAACCGCCTTCCCCTGGTCAAAGATGATATACCGGGAAAGCTGTTGTTTCAGGGCCTGAGCATTTCTATGTACATCATCAATACTCAGAAGTTTCCTTGTTTCTGTTTTTCCGGAGGGGTCTCCCACCAGCCCGGTACCCCCTCCCACCAGAGCAATAGGACGGTGGCCGTTTCTCTGCAGGTGGGCCAGGGCCATAATGGGGACCAGACTACCTGCATGGAAGGAATCAGCAGTAGGATCAAACCCTATGTATGCAGTAACCCTCTTTTTACGAAACAGCTGTCGTATTCCATCCTCATCCGTTGACTGGAAAATAAAACCCCGCTCCTTAAGGATGTCGTACTGGTTCATGTTCACTCCCTGTAGGTGTTATACTCTTTTTCTGCTTCTCTACCAGTTGATTCCAAAATGCTCTTCATTAATTAAGAATTCCAGTATACTTGTCAGTACCTGCAGGTCCCGCCCTGAATAAGCCCGCTACACCGGCCGGTCAGGATGCAGCAGCCTCCAGTTTTCTGGACTTGCCGGGCTGCTCATCAAAAACATACTTCAGCACATCGTTCATGTTGTCCACCAGATGGAACTGCAGTCCCTTTTTTATATAGTCGGGTATCTCATTGAGGTCCTTTTTGTTTTCCCGCGGGAGAATAACTTCTTTTATTCTGTTTTTCTTGGCAGCGATTACCTTTTCCTTGATGCCTCCCACCGGAAGAATGTTGCCCATAAGGGATACCTCGCCGGTCATTGCCAGCCTGTCCTTTATTTTTTTTCCGGTTACCAGAGAAAGCATGGCCGTGGCCATGGTCACCCCCGCCGAAGGGCCGTCTTTGGGAGTAGCACCTGCAGGAACATGCAGATGGATTATGTTCTTGCTGAAAAGCTCCCCATTCACTCCGAACCTGGGGGCCAGTGACTGCACCCATGACAGGGCGATCTTGGCTGACTCTACCATAACATCTCCAAGACTCCCGGTAAGTTTGAAGTCCCCTTTACCAGGAACCAGAATCGACTCAACTGTGAGAGTGTCCCCACCCATGGGGGTCCAGGCCAGTCCGACCGCTACTCCGGGCTTTCGCACTTTCTTGTATACATCCTGAATAAATATTTTTTCTCCCAGAAAGTCCCTGATGTTCTGTGTATTTATCATAAATGGAAATCCGAGGTCTCCCTCCAGGTTTCTTCTGGCAGCTCTTCTGCATATCTTGTTCAGTTCTTTTTCAAAGTTTCTCAGTCCTGCTTCTCTTACATATCCCCGAAGGATTTCTGTTAAAGCGCTTTTATGGAACCTTAAATCACCTTTTTTCAGACCATTTCTTTCCAGCGACCTGGGTATTATATACCGTCTGGCTATTTCTATCTTTTCTTCTTCAATGTAGCCCGAAAGTCTTATCACCTCCATCCTGTCCAGCAGGGGTGATGGAATGGTATCGGTGGTATTGGCAGTTGTTATAAACATAATATTGGAAAGATCGTAGGGAACATCCAGGTAGTGGTCACGGAACTCTACATTCTGCTCCGGGTCAAGCACCTCCAGCAGGGCAGATGAAGGGTCTCCCTGGAAGCTTACTCCCAGCTTGTCTATCTCGTCCAGCATAATCACCGGGTTGGTGGTATTGACAATTTTCAAAGCCTGGATTATTTTTCCCGGCATCGCCCCGATATAGGTCCGCCTGTGCCCCTTGATCTCTGCCTCGTCTCGCATTCCTCCCAGGGAGAACCTGAAAAAATGTCTTCCCATAGCCCTGGCAACAGACCTGCCTACCGAGGTCTTTCCTACTCCAGGAGGTCCTACCAGACATAATATGGACCCCTTTGATTCAGGTTTAAGTTTTTTAACCGAAAGAAACTCCAGTATCCGCTCCTTTACTTCGTCAAGGTCATAGTGGTCCTGGTCCAGTATCTTCCCGGCCCTGGAAATATCTATATGGTCTGGGGAGAACTTGTTCCAGGGCAGCGAGCAGACAGTCTCCAGG
>JBMCUI010000099.1:0-8104 GCA_048622675.1 Spirochaetota bacterium
ATTGAACACTCTGAGTGTACCTGTAAGATATCCAGATGCTTTGGAAAAACGTTTAAAAGACTATAATAAAAAACCCACAGAAAAAATCTTGAATCAAACAAAGGAGTTATTCGTTTGGCTGAAACAAAAGATACTTTAAAATCAGATATTTCTAAATTTATAAAAAAAATGCTTGAACAAAGAGGTATCTCGGTATATAAAATAGTTTTTTTTGGGTCTTTTGCTAAAGGCCAGGAAAAAGAAGAGAGTGATATTGATATAATAATTGTTTCTAAAGACTTTAGAAGCAAAAGTATATTCGAAATAGTAGAAGAAACCGCTGGAATAAACAGAGAATTGGTAAAGAAAACGGGAAAGCCTTTTGATATAATGTATTACTCTGATTTGGAATGGAAAAAAAGTAGTTCTCCAATAATAAATGCTGCAAAGAAAGAAGGAGAAGCAGCTTACGGATAAAAGCCCTCTACTTTTCAGGGTCGACGTGGATGTAGCAGTAATGACCAGTCATAGATATTGACCGGTGGATATGTTCCTTTACCTTCTGGGCAATGGTGTTGGCTTCTTCAATAGTGATACCGGATGCCACTTCAATATGCATACCTGTGTGTACTGTATCAGGTCCCACATACTCAGCCCGCAGATTATGAACTCCTTTCACCCCAGGTACTGATAGGGCTTCCTCTTGCACCTTTTCCAGGAACGCTTTCCCCGGAGAGCTGCCCACCAGTATGCTGAGATTTTCCCGAAACAGCCGGAACCCGTTGAAAGCTATTAGAGCAGCAACCGTTGCCGTAGCAATAGGATCAACGATGGCTATTCCGTTCATAAGAAATACGATTCCTGCAACTGCAGCTACTGAGCTGAGCTGGTCATTTATTATTTCCAGGGCCTGGGCCCGGGCTGCGGCTCCCCGGCTCTTTTGCCTCCACAGCTTGATTAGGGGGACCGCCAGTAAAACCATGGTGAAAATGATTACTCCCAGTGCCCAGTAAAGGTTGTGAACAGCCTCCATCCGGGGGTTTATAAGCTTGGGTATAGATTCTTCAAACAGTTTATAACTGGTAAAGGTAATAAAGATTGTTCCCGCCACCAGGGCAGCCACATTCTGCGCCCTTCCGTGGCCGAACATGTGGACTTCATCAGCCCCTTTTCTTGACCAGATGGCCGCTATCCAGAGGAAAATATAAATAATCACATCGCTAAGGGAGTGGAGGGCATCGGCCAATACAACCATTACCCCGCTTACGAAATAAACAGCCAGCTTCAGGACAAAAACCGAGGAGTATATGATTACCGCCGTTCTCATGTTGCGGAGCTCTTTTTCCTGGCTATCTACTTCCATATCAATTACCCTGTCTGCTATTCGTGATGGGTTTCGTGAAGCTCAGTTTTCACGCATGTATAGAGCTTGTTCGACCATACCTGCAGTCCTAACATGGCTTCAACATATTCTCTTGCACGTTCCACACTTTCTTTGGCGTGTGGCTTAAAATGCATTACCTGATCAAATCTGTGTTTGGCTTCAGTCCGGACTGTCTCACACAGCAGATTCACCAGCTCATCCACAGAGCCGGTTTCGATTGCCTTTTCTGCTGCAGGAATTACCGGTCCTACATCCAGCCCTGCCGGCTTCAGGCCGGTAAAAGCTGCACCCTCACCTGCCCGATGTATGCGGACCACAGTTTCGAAAAAATAACGGTCCGCCACTTCCCTGGCCGAATCCCCATTCTTCCTCGCTTCAACCACTTTCTCAAAAGCTTTGATCACCTCCTGTTCCCCTTCCCTGGGCACATATGGAAGTATTAAATTTACGTCCTCTGATTTTAAGGCCTGCTGGGCTGCTTTCACAACCGGACCATCCATTGAATCGCAGTGTGGCGGCATAATTAAACCTCCTTTCTTTCAATTTCAATTGAAAAACACCCACAATGTAATCTACTCAATTTTCAGTTGAATTTTTGTTGATTTTTTTATATCTAGTTTGATATGTAATAATATATTATTTATTGTTAATCAAAGGATATTTATGACCTTATCATCACCTATGCCTGGAAAACCGGAGACCCTGGAGTAATATTCATCGACGAAGTAAACCGCCGCAATCCCACCAGCCATGTGGGAAACATCGAAGCAACCAACCCCTGCGGGGAGCAGCCCCTTCACCCCTATGATTCATGCAACCTGGGAAGCATCAACCTGGGAGTTATGGTTAAAAAAAAGCATGGAAACTACTCCATTGACTGGGATAATCTTTGCCAGACAGTCAATACTGGGGTGCATTTTCTGGACAATGTGATCGACGCCAACAACTACCGGATACCTGAGGTGGAAAAGGTCACCAAACAAAACCGTAGAATCGGTCTGGGAGTAATGGGTCTTTCAGATCTGCTCTGTCTCATGGGAATACTCTATGACACCGAAAAAGCTCTGGAGGAGGTAAACTGGGTCCTGGAAAAGCTAGCCAGAGAACGGGGCTTCTGGAGCGAAGCATTGATAGAAAAGACAGCCAAAAACGGCAAAGTCAGAGGGTTGGACCAGGTGCCCGAGGATATCCAGAAGGTATTCGTAACCGCACTGGAAATTGATCATGAGTGGCATGTGCGCATGCAGGGAGCCTTTCAGAACCACTGTGACAATGCAGTATCCAAAACCATCAACTTCCCCATGGACGCCCCGGTGGAAAATGTTCGCAGTGCCTTCCAGGTTGCCCACCAGCTGAAGTGCAAGGGCATCACCGTATACCCCTACGGTTCCAAGCCTGAGCAGGTGCTGAATATTGGAGAGATAGAGAGAAAGCGGCAGGCCCAGACAACCCCTTCTCCTTTTGTGGTTGCAGAAAGTGAATTCGCCGGCGGATGCTCTGATGGGACCTGCCCTGCGCCTTCCTGAGGTGTGAGGTTACTTCCACTCTCAATTTCTACACTGTATTTTTATACCTGAACCTACAAAAAAGTAAGTGATCCTGTATTATATCCCCAGATTAATATACGCCTTTTCCTCCGGAGGAATTTTGAGATCTTTTACTTCCAACATCATCCTTTTTGAATCTGTCGGCACATCATAAGATGCTGTAAATGTCCTGGTAGTATCCGGGAATATTTCCTGAATCATGCAAGCTTCTCTTGATCCAAAGAATGCATAAGCCTGGGTACAGATGGGAATCACCCTTCCTTTATGGCTGCAGCTGGAAAGACTAAAGTTCCTGCAATAAGAACGACAAACACCAGAAACACTTTATTTCTCATCTTGCTCCTTCTTAACTTACGTTTATTTTCATAACTGCAGTACTAATTTTTTAAAAATTAATGATACTGCATGTTAAAAGCACCCTCTATAAATATGCATTCTTTTGAGCTATCGCTGGTATTTAAATTAAAATTTTTCATATCAATAGAATGGCTTGACGCAAGTGTTATATGCCGGTATTGTCTTGATAGCCACACAGGAGGAAATCGTATGCACGAGAAACACAATAAGCAGATGGCGCATGAAAAAAATACGGATGACCACCAAGGTCATAGAAGGCACAAAGGGCATCACGCCCACATGGTGCAGGACTTTCGGAGGCGGTTCTGGATTTCTCTTGCTGTAACCGTTCCCATCCTGGTTCTGTCCCCGCTTCTCCAGCAGTTGTTCGGCCTGGAGGAGGTATTCAGCTTTCCGGGGGACCTGTATGTGCTGTTTGGTTTCTCCACCTTCGTGTTCTTTTACGGAGGGTGGCCGTTTCTCAAAGGTCTTTTCCGTGAAATCGGAGACAGGCAGCCGGCGATGATGACCCTGATTGGCCTTGCCATCTCTGTCGCCTATTTTTACTCAGGCACAGTAGTGTTCGGCCTGGAGGGAAAGATATTTTTCTGGGAGCTGGTAACCCTGGTAGACATTATGCTCCTGGGACACTGGATCGAGATGCGCTCTGTCATGGGGGCCTCGCGAGCCCTGGAAGAACTGGCCAGGCTGATTCCCTCGGAGGCGCACCTGTTGAAGGAGGACGGAAGCACTGAAGAGGTGTCCGTTGCGGGTCTGGGAAAAGGCGACCGGGTACTGGTGAAGCCTGGTGAGAAGATACCAACAGATGGCCAGGTCACTAAGGGTGAAAGCTCGGTGAATGAGGCCATGGTCACCGGCGAGTCCACTCCAGTTGCCAAGTCATCAGGTGACGAGGTGATCGGCGGTGCGGTGAACGGGGAAGGGTCGCTTACAGTTTCGGTTCAGAAGGTGGGCCAGGAATCTTACCTTTCCCAGATGATTGCAATGGTGCGCAAGGCCCAGGAGAGCAAGTCGCGCACCCAGAACCTTGCGGACCGGGCTGCCTTCTGGCTTACCATGGTTGCCATTACTGCAGGAGTGCTCACTTTCTCCATATGGTGGTTTGTCCTGGGCCAGGAGATCGTTTTCACCCTGGAGAGAACCATTACAGTAATGGTGATCACTTGTCCTCATGCGCTGGGCCTTGCCATTCCCCTGGTTGTGGCAGTGTCTACCTCCCTCTCCGCAAAGAACGGGCTGCTGATCCGAAACCGTAACCAGTTCGAGGCGGCCCGTAAGATCGACGCAATTTTGTTCGACAAGACCGGCACCCTGACCCTGGGAAAATTCGGAGTCTCAGACACTGTGGTGCTGAATGGAAAGCTCGACAAATCAGAGCTGCTGAGAATGGCTGCCTCGGTGGAGGCGCATTCGGAGCATCCCATCGCCAGGGGTATTGTGGAGGCATCGGAAGGAAGCTATCAGGCGGAAGAGTTTCAGTCCATCACCGGAAAGGGGGCACAGGCCAGGGTGCAGGGCAAAGAGGTGAAGGTGGTCAGTCCCGGCTATCTCCAGGAGAACGGGGTTGAGATTCCTCAGGACCGGCTGAAGGAACTTTATGGCCAGGGAAAGACCATCGTTTTCGTAATGATCGACAGTGAGGCGGCAGGCGCCATAGCGCTTGCAGACATGGTTCGTGATGAATCCAGGCAGGCCATCGCCGATCTCAAGCACATGGGAATTCGCTGCATGATGCTCACCGGAGACAACGAAGCGGTTGCCCGGTGGGTGGCGGAGCAGGTCGATCTGGACGAGTACTTCTCCGGGGTGCTCCCGGAGCAGAAGGTGGAGAAGGTCAAAGAGATTCAGCAGCGGGGGATGACGGTGGCCATGACCGGTGACGGCATCAACGATGCCCCGTCCCTTGCCCAGGCAGACGTGGGAATTGCCATCGGCGCTGGAACGGACGTAGCGGCCGAGACTGCCGACATCATCCTGGTCAAGAGCAATCCTCAGGACGTGGTGGCCATACTGAAGCTATCCCAGGCCACCAGGAAGAAAATGGTCCAGAACCTGGCCTGGGCCACTGGCTACAATGTATTCGCCATTCCCCTTGCTGCCGGTGCCCTGTACTCTGCTGGGGTGATTTTGAGCCCGGCGTTTGGTGCGGTGCTCATGTCTTTGAGCACGGTTATCGTGGCCATCAACGCCCGGATTATGAAAGTAGAGCGGTAGCCCGCATTTTCCAAAGTGTTCCTCGATGAGTTTCGGCATGATTGGCTATAACGTAATCAATTGATGATGGGTCCGTTATCTGGCTGACACTGGCAAGGAATTCATGGGTGTACGGGACCAGACCATGTCCAAGAGCGGTCTTTGTATCCTTATCAGATACACGTTATGGCTCAAACCACGGTGGGTTGACAGTTCGTACTCGTGGGAATGTCTTAAGGCTCAGTCAACCAAGCCCATCCAGCAAAATTTTTTTTCATTTTCTGCTGCCGTCGCAGCCCCCTATGCAAACTCATCAAGTGCTTCCAGGACCAGCCCAGCGTGCATTAAAGCCGGTCCACCACCCATAAGTATCACTATCCAAGCTGCCTTCATTGTCTCTTCTCTAGTTGCCCCTGCATTCAGAGCATTGTTAACATGGAAAGCATTACACCATTCACACTGCTGGGTAATCGAAGTTGCTATTGCATTCAGTTCTTTGGTCTTTACAGATAAAACTTTTTCTCTTTCAACTGCCTTCAGCAGGCTTTGAAAGCTCTTCGAACTTTCCTCTCTGTTTAGTTCCAGTGTTTTTATTCATTCTGTATAACAGAATTGGTGTTGAAGAGATTAGAAATTGAAAAACGGAAACTATTGCTGAAAAGACTGTTTTTAATACAAAATTATTATTGACATAAATTGTAAAGAGGTTACAATGGAAGCGGATGATTAATATCAATCCGTACCGAGCGGTTTGGTACAACAACCTCGAAGCTTTCACACCTGAGCATAAGTCCTGCCAGCAGTCCCGGACGGTAGCTTGGCTTTACTTTAATTCATGGAATCTCCTCACATGACTGCTCCTTTTTTATAATTGGGGAGGTGCCGTGAATGATAAGCTAATGCTTCAACAATTATCAAAAGCCATAATCTTGTGACTTTTTCAATAATAAATAACGGTTCATAAAAAATTTAAAAAAGGAGGCTATAAAATGAGAAAAATTACATTGCTTCTGTGCCTGATAGTTTTAGTTCCCGCATTCACCGTGTTTGGGGGTGGCGAAAAAAAGGAAGCTGCAGAAAAAATCACCACTCTAACAGTGATGGGTGATGCCGGACACAACCTGAGGCCGTTTGAGTGGTACAACGAGACTTTTAAAGAGAGGTTTGGTGTTCAGGTGAAAATTGTAGGAGTCCCATTCGGAGAACTCTATGAAAAGGAAAAAGTGGAGTTTGTTGCGGGCACCGGTGCTTTTGACCTGGCAATTGTGTTCCCAAAATTCGTGGGGGAGTTTGCGCAGGCCGGTTATCTGCTTTCACTTGATGAGTATACACAGAAACTGGACCCCAAGCTGGAAGATGTGACCCCGGGATACCGTGATTTCTACTGCAAGTTCAAAGGTAAATTGTACGCACTCCCTTTCGACGGCGATGTGCTCAACCTTTACTATAGAAAAGACCTTCTAAACCATTCAGCCGAAAAGGCCGCATTCCGAAGACAGTTCGGCTATGATCTCAAAGTTCCCGAGACCTGGGAAGAGTACATGGATATAGCTAACTTCTTTACCCGTGGGGCGGGACAGAAAGTAGGTGGCGAAACAAGGGGTAGGCCCTTTTATGGTACAGCATTTTACGGGCAAAAAGACCAGATTTTTGCCTGGTGGGGTAATGGTTTTGCCAGCATGGGAGGTGTATGGTTCGACGAAAGAACCATGAAGCCGATGATCAACACCACAACCGGTTATAATGCTTTGGAATATACCATGGAACTGGCCAAATACTGTCCGCCTGATGTACTTGCATATGGCTACGAGGAGCTGAAAGATGTATTCCTCAATGGAGACTGCGCAATGGTCATTCAGTGGCCCTGTGTGGGCAAGAAGGGCGCAGACCCTGAACAGTCCAATATAGTAGGAAAAATCGGAGTCGGCCATGTGCCAGGGGTAAAACAAAACGGTTCCATCAATTACAGGGCTTTGATGCCATGCGGACGGACTCTGGCAATTTCTGCAGACTCCAAGTACCCCTGGAAAGCTTACCAGATATTACACTACCTTTCAGTAGAAACGAGTATTGACGATGTTTCTACTGCAAAAACAGGGCTCGATCCATACAGGTACTCCCATTTTCAGCAGCCTGAAGAATACGAAATGTTCCCCACAGCGGAAGATGCCGGGATATATCTGGATGGAGTACAGAAAAACATGGAAAAAGGTTTTCCTGAACTGGTAATACCCGGTGCAGTGGAATACGAGGAGGCACTGGGGGTTCAGTTGATGAAAGCTATTGCAGGAGAAACCAGTGCAAAAGCGGCCCTTGACAATGCTGCCAGTGAATGGAATGCCATTACCGATCGTCTTGGCAGGGAAAAGCAGAAGGAACTCTACCAGTCCCTGGTGGAGGGATGGAGAGAGGCTGGACTCTGGTAACAGGCTGGTATTTTTAAGGGGCAGGAGTAAAGTTACTCCTGCCCCTTTGCTTTTTTATAGCCCAATGTAGGCAGACCATCAAGGCAATAGTATTTAAATACTACACAACAGCAAATCATAGGATAAAATGAAGAAAATAAAAAAAACTAACACCGCTTTATCAGGTTTCAGTCTAGAAAAATACATGCCCCTTATATTTATTCTGCCCTGTGTTATTA
>JBMCUI010000100.1:0-8039 GCA_048622675.1 Spirochaetota bacterium
GTATTATTCCTGTACATCTCTATGGGATTATCTGTGAGATGGACCCCATACTGGAAATTGCCAGAAAGAAAAACCTGTTTGTACTTGAAGATGCAGCCCAGGCTGTGGGTGGGGAATATAAAGGTAAAAAGGCCGGTGCACTGGGAGATGCCGGAGCTTTCAGCTTCTGTCAGTCCAAGCATTTCACCACTGCAGGAGAGGGAGGTGCGGTGGTTACCAACGATGAAGAAGTGGCCTGGGTCTGCAGGTCTTTTCGCGACCACGGCTACGATGTAAAAGAGCGGTTGAGGCTGCTGGAGCTGGAGCAGAAGCTGCCCTACATCCACGAAAGGGTGGGGTTTAATTACCGAATGACCGAAGTACAGTCAGTGGTGGGTTTACATGAACTGGAAAGGCTGGAGAGCTATCATTTAAAGAGAAGGAGAGAGAACGGGGAATATCTGCTGGATGCTCTGGAGGGACATCCGGGAATATTATACCTGCCTCCCCATTCTATGAAGAGGTTGAATGCATTCTGGCTATTTCCTGTGGTATTGGAAATAGAATCCATCAGGTGCAGCATTAAAGAGTTTATAGAGGCACTGAAGGCAGAAGGGGTTCCAGTTCTGGCAGTTCAGTGGCCTCAGGCTTATCTGGAGCAGGCGTACCGGGAGCACCGCGGATTTGGGAAGCATAATTTCCCCTTTGAATCCAAAGAGTACACTGACCCCAAGTCGGTGGACTACCAAAATGTAGTCTGTCCAAATGCAAAATGGCTGGAGGGAAGGGCCTTCTCATTCCCGGTACACCCTGTGTATGAAATAAAGCACATCAAGTACATGGTGGAAGCTTTCAACAAAGTTTATGAAGCATATAAGAAATAGCAGCCGGGTCTTATCAGAGGCTGTGCAGTATAAATGCAGATGTTAATGGTTTATGAAGGATTAAGTAAATAACAGACGGGATATTACCGGATCATGTATTAGTGGCAAGATACTTACAAAGGATTTTTCTTGATAAATAAGGTTCGCAAGTATACTATAGGTAACAAAATGTCCAATTTTTTATATGCTTTTCTGCACCATTAAGCCAATTGCCACTAAATTTCACAGGAGGCTAACATGCCGGACATAAATCTTATTGATACTATCAATGGGTCCATGCTGGAGGGGTTTTTCCCGGAAGGATGGGACCTGCAGAAGATAGACCGCTGCTGCACCTATAAGACCCAGAGGCTCTACAAAAGGGAGGGTTTCTGGAATGAAGACTTCAATATTGTACCCTGCAGCAGTGTGCAGGATTTCGATACCCTGATGGGCCATGAAATAGCCTGTCAAATAACACAGGCTAAAGACGAAGGAAAAGAAATTGTATTTATCCTGCCGGTTGGTCCCATGGGGATGTACAGGTGGGTGGTATACTTTCTTAAAAAATGGGACGTAGACTGCAGGCATGTGCATGGATTTAACATGGATGAGTGGAGTGATCCCCAGGGGAATACCCTTCCCAAATCAAATCCGGGGGCATTCCAGTATGCTATGGAACAGGCACTGTACGGCCCTCTGGAGAAATTAACTGTTCCTGAAAAACAGCGCCACTTTGCAACAAAAGAAAGCCTCTCTCAATATGAGGAGCAGATAACAGAACTCCGGGACAGGGGAGCCAAACTGGTGGTGGTTTACGGAATTGGAAGGGTGTTTCATATTGCATTCTGGGAGCCGCATTTTGCCGGAGAGTTTTCCTCTGAGGAGGAGTGGACAGCTCAGACACACCGAATTGCAGCGAAGCTGCACCCTCTTACTATAGAACAGAATGCCATTACCAGCTTCAAAAGCAGAACCACCCTGGTTTCAGCGAGGGCCAATACCATCGGACCCGGGCTTTTTTTGAAAGCAGACTATGCTATAGGAGGCGCCGATGGAGTCCTGGGCAGGGGAATGATGTGGCAGGGAATGAGCCTGAGAGTTACCCTGAAGTATGGTCCTGACATATGGGTCCCATCCAGCTTCATGCCCACTCTGCCAGGAGTTCTCTTCTTCCTGGAAGAGCTGGCCCAGCCTCTGGAGCCGGAGCTGCACTAGCCTCAGACTAATCACTCGACATTGGTACAGAATAATAGTATTATAACTGAAACAATATTTCAGGGGGAAGAAATGGACTATAAGGTAAAGGACTTAAAACTGGCAGATAATGGAAAGCTGAAAATAGAGTGGGCAGAAACCAGGATGCCGGTATTAATGCTTCTGCGGGAAAAATACGGAAAAGAAAAGCCTTTGACAGGACAGAGAATAGCAGGCTGTCTCCATGTTACCAAGGAAACTGCAGTTCTTGTAAAAACACTGGTAGCTGCAGGAGCTGAGGTGGCATGGTCGGGATGCAATCCTCTTTCCACTCAGGATGATATAGCTGCAGCCCTGGCGGATGAAGGCATACCCATATACGCCTGGCATGGAATGAATGTAGATGAGTTCTACTGGGCCATAGAAAAAACCATTGAAATGGACCCCACCCTTACACTCGACGACGGGGCTGACCTGATAAATACCCTCCACCAGAAACATGCCCAGCTGGCAAAAAAAGTTCTGGGTGGCACCGAAGAAACCACCACCGGGGTCCATAGATTGAGGGCCATGGCCAAAGCAGGAGCTCTGCTGTACCCTGTTATTGCTGTAAATGATGCTGAAACCAAGTGGGACTTTGATAATATTTACGGTACGGGTCAGTCCTCTATCGATGGTATTTTAAGGGCCACCTCAATACTTATGGCAGGGAAAAAGTTTGTGGTAGCAGGCTACGGGCACTGCGGAAAGGGTACAGCAATGAGGGCCCGGGGAATGGGAGCCCATGTTATAGTTACCGAAGTTGACCCCATTCAGGCTTTGAAAGCAATGCTGGATGGTTTTGCAGTGATGAAAATGGATCAGGCATGTGAAATTGGGGACATTTTCATCACTGCTACCGGAATGAAAAATATCATAGTGAAAAGACACTTTGAGAAGATGAAGGACGGAGCAGTAGTCTGCAATACCGGGCATTACGACTGCGAGGTGAATCTAAAACAGCTTGAAGAACTATCTGCCAGTATTAAGGAAGTAAGGCCCAGCAATGAAGAATATACTCTTAAAAATGGTAAGAAGATTTTTGTACTGGCCAAGGGAAGGCTGGTAAACCTGGCGGCTGCTGAAGGTCATCCTTCTGAAGTAATGGATATGAGCTTTTCCAATCAGCTTCTTTCTCTTATTAGATGTGCCGGAGAAGGAAGAGAGCTTGGTGTAAAGGTTCATAGTATTCCGGTGGAACAGGACCAGGAGCTTGCTCGGCTGAAGCTGAATGCTGAAGGCGTAGAGATTGATGCACTTACGGCAGACCAGGAACATTACAGGGACGATTACACAGCAGGTACCTGAGGTGCTGAAGTGAAGCAGGTTGCAGATAAAAAGACTTTACACCCTCCAGATATTTTACAGGTGCATCTTTCAGCAGCTTGGTATAAAGCTGCTTTTTGGTGCTGAGCGGCCCGGCGACGGAAACCGGTTTTTAACTAACTTAAAACAGAACCACGGTTTCTATTTACAAAACCTTATTACAGATGGGCAGGAATTAATTACCTTAATTTTTATATTAAATTAGTTGCTGCTGTGGAGTTTCCAGGTATGTACTGATTGGCTGATAACCATGTTTTGGAGAAGGCATTGTTTTTGAAAAGATTGGAGATGCAGGGGTTTAAATCGTTTGCGGATAAAACTTCAATGGTTTTCAAACCCGGGGTTACTGCTATTGTCGGACCCAATGGTTGCGGCAAAAGCAATATAGTGGATGCCATAAAGTGGGTTCTGGGTGAATCCAATGCCCGCTCTCTCAGGGGAGAGCTGATGGAGGATGTGATTTTTTCCGGCTCCGATGACAGTGGTCCATTGGGAATGGCTGAAGTCTCACTGTCTATTGTAAATGATGATGGGGTCCTGCCTATTGAGTATTCAGAGGTGACAGTAAAGAGGAGGCTTTACCGTTCCGGGGAAAGTGAGTTTATACTCAACAAAAATAATGTCAGGCTACGAGATATCCAGGAACTTTTTGCTGACACCGGGATCGGAAAAACCTCTTACTCGGTAATGGAACAGGGAAATATTGACCAGATTTTAAGCAACAAGCCAGAAGAAAGAATGAGCATATTTGAAGAGGCAGCAGGAATAACTCGGTATAAAATGAAAATAAAAGAATCTCACAGGAAACTGGATGCAACCAGGCAGAATCTGGAAAGGTTAAACCTGATCATAAGTGAAGTTGAAAAAGAGTATAACAACCTGGAAAAACAGGCCCAAAAAGCAGTTCAGTATAAAAACCTGAAGAAACAGGAAATTAAATATGAAACACTTTGCAATTATCTAAAAGTACACTCTCTCAGGCAGAAATTAAATGAGAAACAAAAAGAGCTTTCCAGACTGCGAGAGACAAAAAATAAGATTAAAAAAGAAGTGGAGGAGATAAATAGCACTATAAATCAGAAAATTAATCACATCAGAAAAATTGAAAATAAAATAGTGGAAATAAGAAACGAAGTATACAGAAAAGATGCAGATCTTGAAACAATAAATTCCAAGATTTCCCATACTCAGGACAGACTCCACGAAATAGAAAATGAAATAGCAAAAAAGCGTAGTTTTATCCAGAAATCAAACTCCCGGAAACAGCAGCTGGAGAAGAAGCAGGAAAAACTAAAGATTGAAAAACAGAACACCGAAAACCTGCTCAGCTCTCATGAAGAAAAACTTACCGGTTATACCAGTGAGATACAGTACATAGATGGACTTATAGAAGAGTGCAATCAAAACATAAAGCAAAACCAGGAAAAAGCAGGGGAGGTGGAACATGCCTCTGCAGATTTGAGAAAACAGCTCAAGCAGGTTGTGGACAAGCTTGTGGAGGAAATAGATCACATAAAGGCCAGGTACAAGGGGGAAGAGAAGAAAAAAAATCAGCTGGTGGAAGGTATTTTTAACTCAATTGACCAAATGGAAAGCGAATTGAAACACCTGGGAACCAAATTGGGGGACCTGGTGTTTTCGTACAATGGAACCACCAAACAGAGCTTTATCCAGAACCTCTCAGATGAGATTGAACAGTTGAAACAGAAAGCAGCCAGGCTGAAGGAAAACGTTCAAACTGTAATAGATATCCAGGATGAATTAAGCAGAGTAATGTTCGGCGAGCAGAGCCTTCATTATAAAAAGGAGCAAATTGAAAAAAGTATAGAGAATGCTTTGCTGGAATACGAGGAGCTGAAAAACCATACGGAAGAACTAAATCAGCAGATAAAATACAATCGGGAAAAGAAGGAAAGCTTTCAGGAAATGGTGGTAAACCTTCGGTCTGACCTGGCCAGGAACAGAGAAAGGATTAAATATCTCCAGGAAAACATGGAGAGCATAAAATCCGAGCTGTTGAGGAACGAGGAATCCATAGATGATGTGCATTTTGAAATAAGAACGCTTGACGAGAGAAAAAGCATTTTTAAAAAGGATATTCAGTCGCTCGAGAGTGAATACTCCAATATTGAACAGCAGAAAAACTCTATCAGCCAGGAGCTGAATACACAGAATGCACTTATTGATGGTATTGTTAGAGAAATTAAAAAAAGTGAGTCCGAAGCAGCGCAAAAACGCAGTCGATTGGAGCAGATAAATACCACTATCGAGCAGTCGGAGCTCAGAAACGCCGAAATATCTTCAAAAATTGAAACTATTATTGAGAACTTCAAAGAGAGGTACGGCATTTCGCTGGAGATCTACCAGCCTGAGGAGGATCTTGCTTCTGAAGAAGTGAGCAAAAAGAGGGAAGAAATTAAAAACCAGATTCAGCGGCTGGGAAACGTCAATTTGATGGCTATCCAGGAGTGTGAGGAAATCAAGAAACGCTACCAGTACCATATGGCACAGAAACAGGACCTGGAGCGGGCGCAGCAGGACCTCAATGATCTTATTTCCGGTACACTTCAGTCTTCAAGAGAGCGTTTCATGCAGAGCTTTGAAAAAATACAAAGCAACTTCGACAGTATTTTCAAAAGGCTTTTCAATGGTGGGACAACCAGCATATTTCTTACCAATGAGTCCAACATATTTGATTCGGGGGTTGAGCTTCTGGCCTGTCCTCCGGGAAAATCTCTGAAGAGGAGATCTCTTCTTTCCGGAGGAGAAAAGGGGCTTACTGCGATTGCCCTGCTTTTTTCTATTTTTATGGTCAGGCCCAGTCCTTTCTGTCTGCTGGATGAAGTTGATCACGACCTTGATGAAGAAAATGTTCTTCGGTTTTTGAAACTTTTGAAAGAATTTACTGAGACTACCCAGTTTATAATTATCACTCATAACCGCAGAACCCTAGAGTTTGCAGATATCATTTACGGTATTACTTCGGAGAGGGCGGGAATATCAAAAGTAGTATCTCTGGAAATGGTGGAGAATGCAATTGAATGAGTTTCTGGAATCATTAAAAAGATAGGAGATTATACCAAGATGGCAGTGACAAAATTTTATATATGGTTTAATATTCTCCTACTTTTTTTCCTTTTATTACTGGTCCATATATATCCAGCTTATTCTGACATTTTTACCATAGAAGAGCTTTCACCTTACAAACAGATAACGGTGCACAGCGAAAATGAGTTTACGGTGAGACTAAAGGGTAGGGGATGGTACCTTAACAGGTACGATAAACAGAAGCTTGAATTTAAGATTCGCTCTTTTGAAAACGATTATACCGAGTTTTCAATATCTCCTATAGGCAAAGGAAGCTCTTATTTGCTGTTCAGTTACCTTGAAAAAGATGTATATATTCTGGTGGAAATAGTGAAAATAGATGAAATAATTCCGGAACAGCAAGGAAAAATCTCGGATAAGGGAGAAGGAGTAGATGAGGGAGTGGAATTAAAGAAAGAAGGTAAAAAAATCACGGAAAAAGTCCCGGTTGTATCTGAGAAAGCAACGAAAGTACCGGAGCAACTTAAGCCGCTGCAAAAAGCCCAGGCAACCCTGGATGAGCCCAAGACGCTGCAAAGAGCTCAGGAAACCCTGAATGAACCCAAGACGCTGAAAAAAGACCAGGAAACCCTGGATGAACCCGGGCCAGTACAAGAAGAAAAAATACGTGAGCAAGACACAGTACTGAAGAAAGAAAGCAAAGCTACTGCTGAAGAAAGTTCCCTATCTCATGGCAAGAATAAAAAGCTTGCAAAGAAAAGTACTGAATTACCGGATAAGGGGAAAAAGCCCCATATATACTATACTGATGAGAATAAAAGGAGGGTGAAGGTGCCCTTCAGGTCTGAAGATGATGATTTTTTGGAAGCAGTTGAGCTTTACGGGAAAAACCAGCTCCAGGAGGCTGTAAGTAAGCTGGAGCATTACCTTGAAGACTGCACCGGATGCAGGTACCAGAATGAGGCTAAAATGAAAATTGCACAAATATATATGGATATGGGACAAACGCAAAAATCTTTAGGTTACCTTGATGAGATAATAAATGGCAACTCCGGGAAATATGCAGCACAAGCATATCAAAAAAAAGCAGATATAATGTACGCTGAGGGCAAGTATGAGGAAGCACTGCACTCCTATACAAAAGCATATGGTTATACAGATGCTTTAGATATACTTAAAAAAATAGGCGACATCCATTTTCAGCTGGAGCAGTATGAAAAGGCAGCAGAGGTATATCAGAAGGCCTTACATGCAGGAATGAAAAATGATATGATGGTCTTCAGACTTGCCTCAATATATGACACTCCGGGGAAGATGAGAGATATAGAAAAAGCTTACAATTATTATGAGGATCTCTTAGATGAGTATGAAACATCTAAATACCAGGGCATTGCTAAAGAAAGGATCAACTTTTTTAACAAAAATTTTTATAATTATAAGTAGTATAATTGACTTTGGCGGATTAAGAGGATATTTTCACAGGGGATCAACGAAATATGGTGTGCAGTAGATGCTAAGGAAGGGGAGGTATTTGTGCTTAATTCACTCACAGACAGGCTTTCGGGAGTAATAAGAAAGATCAAAGGA
>JBMCUI010000101.1:0-7953 GCA_048622675.1 Spirochaetota bacterium
CCCCGGGAAGGGAGGAGCCGAGCAGCACCGGCTCAACAAAATCAGCCTCCCCGGAAAGCAGTTTTTTCAGAATGGACAACCGGTTATCAAACTCCCGGTCTTTTTCTCCCTCAAAATACACTGGAATCAGTTTTGCTTTCATCTCCTCTGCCCTCCCACATGACAGCAGCTGTGGTTTCAGTATATATTAATAATTGTTTTCCACTACTTTTTCAATAACATCACGTAATTTATCAACAGTATAGGGTTTGGTAACCACTGCTTTAAAGCCATAGTGTGCATAGTTTGACATTAAAGGATCAATTACTGTAGTCCATATATATCCCCTCGATATTAAAAGTGAACACTGATCAGGTGAACACTATTCC
The DNA here is from genome assembly GCA_048622675.1 of Spirochaetota bacterium. GTDB lineage: Bacteria > Spirochaetota > B62-G9 > B62-G9 > DRHN01 > JBMCUI01. Next base: position 369 of record JBMCUI010000101.1, read on the forward strand.
TATTATTGTTTTGATTGACCTTTTTTTCAATACTGTTGTTGATAATATGCTGAAAAAAATGAATGGGCGGAGGTTATGTTATCATTTTGACTTTTGTGTGCTGAAGCACATTATCCCCCAGAGATTGGAGGGAAAAGGGAAATCGAATCACCTTCTTTGATCCTTGTTTCAATCCCGGAGGAATACTGGCTCCACCCTTTTCCATTGAGGACAGCCATTATCTGCTGGTTTGGCACAGACAGACCGTAGGTACGGTGCAGCCACTCAGCTACATTTGACAGAGTACTGCCCTGGGGAAAATCAACGTGTTCTTCTTTTTTGCCGGTTTTGTCCCTGAGAGCAGCAAGGTATTTGATTTTTATGGTTATATCTTCCATATCAATCCAACATCTCCTGCAAGCCCAGCTTCTGCAGGGTATCCCGGGTGGGCACTCCATCTTTGTCCCAGCCCCGTGCTTCATAGTATTCGTCCAGTATGGTATCATACATCTGCCTGGTCAGCTTTTGTCCTTTGATGGGTCCTGAAGGAACAGCTTCTTTAAGAATACGCTGGGGTAGCATATCATCCTTTCTTCTTATCCCTTCCCGGTTTAATATAACCCGTTCCAGAGTATAGATGCGGGACCCGATTTCAATCAAATCAGGAGTAAAATCGTATCCTGTAACTGCAGCCATTACATCACCTGAGGGGTTATCAGAAAAGTTCATGGACCCCCTCACTACCGTACAAATTCCAAGGCTGTCCACATATGCCCTGTTGTCCTGAACGCTTTTTACAAGGCAGCCCTTCCCCTTGAGAGCAAAACGGTCATGTTCACCTTTTAACAGCTCTGCCCTTATAGTCCATCCTCCTACATTGTGGCAGGCTCCCCGGCTGGAAGTCCCATAGGTAAGCGCATTGCCGTAAAACCCCCGGGGGTCATAAGCGGCAAACGGAAGACCCTTCACAGCAAGAACATAGGGGCTCCAGGATGGTTTTTCTTTAACCACCCCTCTCATGCCCTCCGCCAGCAGGTCTCCAATACCCCGCCTTTCACCAATCAGTTTGACTAAATCCACCAGGGCCTGGGCATTTCCGAAATGCGCATCTATCCCTTCGGTGTCTTTCCTGGATATTAATCCTCTTTCGTACAGCTCCATGGCCAGTGCTGCTGCATTGCCGGTGGACATGGTATCGATACCCAGCTCATCGCATACCTGATTTGCTTTTATTACGGCTGCAAAATCATCCACCCCGCAGTTGGGACCCAGAAGCCCGATGCTCTCATACTCTGTCCTGGCCCTGGCCCCGGCATACGGGCCTTCCTTTACTGCGTTTACCTTGCCGCAGGCTACCGGGCACATATAGCAGGCATAATTTTTCTCCCAGTAATTATCCAGCATCACATGGGCGTCTACTTTACTCCCCCCTTCAAAGTGAGTGGTCTGAAAATTTCGGGTGGGCATACATCCCAGCTCGTTTATAACCTCAATGTACTGAGGAGTTCCGTACTTGGTATGGTTGGCACGGGAGTCTTTCAGTTCCTTGATCGCCTGTTTATGAATTTCCTTTACCCTCTGGTTATCTGCTGCAGGAATCTCTCCTGTTCCTGAAACCGCTATACCCTTCAGCTTTTTTGATCCCATTACCGCGCCCGCCCCCCCTCGGCCGAATGCCCTGGTATCCACATTCAGGTAGGCCATTTTAACCAGCCGCTCTCCGGCCGGTCCGATGACCATAACACCGGCATGCCGGTCGTTGACTTTGTTCTGCAGCTCCTGTCGGGCTTTTTCAGTAGAAAATCCCTGCCAGGGGCGGGCACCGCCAAAATGCACATTACCATCATTTATCACCAGGTAGGTCCACTCTTCTGCTCTGCCTTCTATTATCAACCCATCGAAGCCGCATTTCTTGAGCTGGGGCCCGAAATCTCCCCCGCAGTTGGAGCACAGGTAGCCACCTGTTTCAGGAGACTTGGTACTCAGCTGAAACTTGGTAGTGGAAGGCAGGCGTACACCGGTAAGCGGTCCGGTAAAAAAGAACATCTTGTTCTCCGGATTGAATGGTTCAACCCGAGGGCCAATCTCACGGTAGTAGTACTCTGCAGCAATTCCCCTGCCTCCCAGAAGTTTTTTCATAAGGTTTTCATCCATCTTTTCAACGGATTGTCTCCGGTTGGTCAGGTCTACCCGAAGCACCTTTCCAAGATATCCGCCTTTAAACATCTACTGTACCTCCTCAACGCTTTGCCAACGTGTTTTTCTCATCAGTAAACCCATCATCAAAGGCTGGCTTACCTCTTGCTTGTATGAACTAACACTTATAATTTTCAAAGAATCCATCAGCTCTTACCCGCTCATCTTCCCATACCGGGGATTTTCAACCACCTGAGGCTTCCCATTTTTTTCAATCACTATATGCCTGAAACCGCTTTTTTCTATGGAACTGTAATCATGGCCCGCATCTCCGGGATAGACCGGAATAGAAATCAAAGGCTGGTCCCCGGTATTGATGGACCGGTGAGCATAATAGCCCGGCACATACACAGCCCTGCCCGGATACATCTCCTCAATTGCATATTCTCCGCTTTCCTTTTCCATCAACATGAACCCCCAGCCGCTGGTGCAGTAGTAAAGCTCAGCTGTGTCAGGTCTGGAGTGAAAATGGCCCTTGGTCATAAAGTACTCGCCTCCTATTTTCCCTGGACAGGTAATGCTGGAGCAGAACCGTATTTCACCATCCGCCTCAGGTATATCTTTTTCATACACTTCGTAGATCAAAACATCACCGTTTTTTTTCAGATAGGTTTCCGCAGCCTCCGGATCAGAAAACATGCTTGCAAGCTTGCCAAGATACCTCTGTACATGAGTGTCATAGTCGTCCATTTTTCCGTTCCGTGTATCTATACCGCAGGAAAATGGGGAAACAACCCTCCCGTTTTCAGTTTTGATTACCATAGAAACCACCCTCCAGTTACCTAATACCTAGAGTTTTTTAAACTTACTCAGGCCTGATTTTTGATACAAGCTGCTTCACTGCTCGGGCTTTTTCTTTTATTTCATCCCATTTCTTCTGGGATATCATCTGCTTCTTTGCTACAAAGCTTCCTCCAGCAGCCAGAACCCTTTCGGAGGCCAGGTAGTCGCCCAGGTTGTCCATGTTCACTCCACCGGTAGGAATAAATTGTACACCTGTGTGAGCATACGGTGCAGATACTGCCTTCAGCATTTTCATCCCCCCGCTGGCCTCAGCAGGGAAAAACTTCAGTACTTTCAGGCCCATGGACAGCCCCCTGTCAACCTCGGATGGGGTCATTACACCGGGGAAAAAGGGGAAATCCATTTCCAGGGACCTGTTCACTATTTCCAGGTTGAACCCGGGAGCTACACCGAACTCTGCCCCGCTCTGCTTTGCCATTTCCAGATTTTCCACAGTAAGAATGGTACCAGCACCTACCAGCAGCCGGGGCCTTTGCTTTTTCAGTGTTTTTATTACCTCACCTCCTGCCCTGGTCCGGAAAGTAATCTCTGCAACCGGAAGCCCTCCCTCAATAAGAGCATCAGCCAGGGGAAGGGCAAGCTCCGGTGATTCTATAGCAATTACGGGGGTAAGCCCAAACTTCCATAGTTTATTAATAAGTTCCTTTCGATCCATTTAACTTCTCCTCTCTGTTTAAAATGGTTTTAAAGATTATTTATCAGATTGTCCACTGCATCCCGGGTCGCCCTGAACACACTCTCCTGAGTGTACCCCCCGGTATGGGGGGTGGCTACAACCCTGGGATGTTTTACCAGCGCGCAGTCCCGGGGAGGCTCCTGCTCATATACATCCACGCCCATACCTGCAATCTTACCATCTTCAAGCCCTTTTAAAGCAGCAGCATCATCTATCAGGCTGGCTCTGGCTGTATTGACCAGGCAAACCCCCTGCTTCATCCTGCCTATCACCCCGGAGTCGATCACCGGTTTTCTGTCCGGCGATGCAGGCCGGTGGAGGCTTATTATATCTGAGCGGGTCACAAGCTCCTCAAAAGAGACGTAGGAGAATTGGTCCGAAGGAGAAAAGCTTCTATCAGGGTGACGCCTGTACGCCAGGACCTCCATTCCCAGGCCCAGCCCTAGAGCTGCCACCTGCTTTCCTATCTTTCCGCACCCTACCAGCCCCAGGGTCTTGCCCTCCAGCTCAACACCCTTTTCTCTTTCCCAGTGCTGGTCTTTCATATCATGGTCGTGCTTTGGTATATTCCTGGCAATTGAGAAAATAAGCCCGATGGTCAGCTCTGCCACCCCTCTGGCATTGGCACCTTCTGTACGGCATACCTTAATGTTCAATTTTTCCGCTGCATTAACATCTATGTTGTCTATCCCGGTACCGTTCCTGGATATCACTTTCAGCTCCTTTGCCGCTTCCAGGACATTTGCAGAAATAGTTTCCACCCCAGCCAGATACCCCACACATCCGGGCAGAATCTCCAGGAGCTCCTCCTCGGAAGGCTGTTTCCCGGGTGTGCAGAAAACAATATCAAAACCTTCCTGCTTCAGTCTTTCCAGCTCCGGATGACCTTTTCTGGTAAGCGACCTTGGAGTAACCAGCACTTTGCTCATATATAACCCCTTTTACCTTAATTTTTTAAACTGTAAGATGCCGGCACACAACTGCAATTCTACCGGTCAGTATCAAAAGCTGCCAACAATAACCTGTCATTACTATATAATGGCTTTTTTTTTAAAAAGAAATTAAGAAAAAGTTCAGCTGGTGAATTTCCTCCTGCGCCACTGGTCAAATACGACCACCGTTATAATTATCAGTCCCATAACCACCCTCTGCCAGAACGCCGATACATTGAGCAGGTTCAGGGCATTTCCGATGACTCCCATGATAAGCGCACCGATAACACTGCCGATTATGGTGGCTTCACCTCCGTAAAGGTTTGTACCTCCAATGACCACTGCCGCTATACATTTCAGCTCAATCCCGCTGGCCATAAGAGCATTTGCGGAGTTCATTCTCCCGGTCAGTACAATTCCTCCCATCCCTGCCATAGCCCCCATAATGGCATAGGTGGCTATTTTAACCATGTCCACCTTGATTCCGGATACCTTGGCCGCTTCCCTGTTTCCCCCTACAGCCAGCATGGACCTTCCCAGCACCATATGGGCCATAATCAGCCATCCTATTACCACCACCCCTATGGCGATCAACGGTCCTGTAGGTATGCCCAGTACCTCTTTACCCCCCATCCATATTATTTGTTGGGGGAGGTAGCCTCTCATCTCTGTAGCTGTGAGATGAGAAGGAATGGGCAGACCCCCGGTTACCAGCAGAGCTACTCCCCTGGCAGTCTCCAGCATACCCAGGGTGGCAATAAAATCTGGGATGCGCCCCTTGGAAATGACTGTCCCGTTGATGGTGCCTGCAATAGTACCGGTTATGAGTCCTATCAATATTGCCAGATATCCGTTTATAGGGCCAAGGGTCATTCCCAGTATGGTTACTTCCTGGGTGGCCAGCACCGCCATCACTGAAGCAGACAGGGCCATTACCGCGCCCACTGACAGGTCGATTCCTGCTCCCATTATTACCAGGGTCTGTCCCACTGCTATGATTATCAGGTGGGCGTTTTGTTCAGCTATATTTAACAGGTTGCTTACCGTTGCAAAATGTGGAGTGGTGAACGAAAAATAAATAATAAGCAGTATTAGTGCAATTAAAGGTCCACCTCTGAGAAGACGCACCAGTCCAATTGCTTTCTTTTTAACCTCTGGTGCTTTTTCTTCAATGACACTGGAGCTTCCAGAAGACTTTTTTTCTTCTCCCTGCGAGTTGGACATATGCTATCCTCCCATAATAGCGTACTTGAGAATTTCCTCCTGGGTGGCTTTTTCCCGCTCCAGCTCACCGGTAAATCTACCCCTGCTCATCACCAGTATTCTGTCGGCCATGGCAATTAATTCCGGCAGCTCCGAGGAAATCATAATAATCCCCACCCCTCTCATGGCAAGGGCGTTCATCAGCCGAAACACCTCGGTTTTTGCACCTACATCGATCCCTCTGGTAGGCTCATCAAATATCATTATCTTTGCATTGCTGCAGAGCCACTTGGCAAGAGCCACCTTCTGCTGGTTGCCCCCGCTAAGAAATTGAACCCTCTGGAAAAGACTTGCAGTATGTATATTGAGTTCTTGAATGTATTTGCTGGACAATTTTCTCTCTTTTCGGTGAGTTAGAAATCCCATGTTTCTGAATTCCGGCAGACTGGCCATGGTTATATTGGCTGAAACAGGCAGAACAGGCACCAGCCCCTCCATCCTGTTTTCAGTTAAAAACCCCATCCCCAGATCTATTGCATCTCTGGGAGAGGATATGGCAGCCTGTCTGCCTTCTATATATATTTTTCCCCTGTCTATTTTATCCACTCCGAAAATTGCCCTGACAAACTCTGTTCTACCTGCACCCATCAATCCGGCCAATCCTACTATTTCGCCACGGTAGAGTGCAAGACTAAGGTCCCTGAGCTTTCCTTCAACTGTAAGGCCCTCCACCCTGAGCACTTCCTCCCCCTTCGAGACCTCTTCCTTTGGATAATATTCACTTATCTCTCTTCCCACCATCATTTTTATCAAAGTCTCGGTTTCAGCTTCTTTCACCTCAAGGGCACCCATTTTCTTTCCGTCTCTCAATACGGTTACTCTCTGACCGATTATGGACACCTCGTCCAGGCGGTGAGAGACATACACTATACCCACCCCCATGCTCTGAAGGTGACGGATGGTATCGAAAAGTCTGTCCCTTTCCTCATAGGAAAGAGCAGATGTCGGCTCATCCAGAAGCAGAATTTTTACGTTCATGGACAAAGCCTTGGCGATTTCAACCAGCTGCCTCTCCGCCATTCCCAGACCGCTGATCTTCTGATGCGGTTCTATTTTCGTTTTGAATTCTGAAAGCAGGTCCCTGGTTTCCTGGTGTATTTTTGGCCAGTTCACTGTCATACCCATCCGTTTGGGAAGCCTTCCCAGAAAGATATTTTCTGCCACATTCAGGGTGGGAATAAGGCTGAGGTTCTGATACACCATTCCAATCCCCAGGTCCCTGGCATGGTGAGGGTCTGTTATTTCTACTTCACTGCCGTTTATCAAAAGCCTTCCCGAGTCTTTTATTTCAGAACCGCTGAATATCTTCATCAGGGTTGACTTGCCTGCCCCGTTTTCCCCCAGAAGAACATGGACTTCACCCTCTTTCAGGTCGAAACCCACCTTCTCCAGGGCATGAACACCCGGAAAGCTCTTATCTATTTCTTCCGCTTTCAGTACATACTTGTTATTCGACATTTTTATCTAACAAAATACAATTGATCTGCATCTCAATGTTTGGCAAACTGCAGACAGGAGTACCCCCCGTCAATGGACATTACTGTTCCTGTTGCATAAGGGGCCTCATCCGATGCCAGAAAAAGAATCCCTGCAGCGATTTCTTCTGGTTTTCCCAGTCTCTTCACTGGTCGGTCTTCTGAGACCAGTTTTCTGGTAGCTTCAGGGTCTTTGGAGCTGAAAATCACATTTTCCACCAGCGGAGTAAGCGACCTTCCAGGACATACACAGTTTACCC
>JBMCUI010000102.1:0-7850 GCA_048622675.1 Spirochaetota bacterium
CGTTTCACTCCCGGAGTGCTGCCGCAGTCAAGCCGTCTACAGGGAAACGGCTTGCAAGAAAAACGTCAACACGGGAGCAGTCTTCACATAGGCGCTTTGTCTACAAGCGATCTACACACAAATCGTTTTCAAATAAACGATCCTCAGGTGGCCGGAAAGTTGCCGCACGAGGGTAGTGTCAAACCTACGTTCCTGTTGCTTTTATAGTGGATTTGTTAGGGCACTGCAGGATACAAGCTGCATTCAATCGTGCATGAGTCCTGCCTTTTTTATGGGCCGTACTGTATACACTCCACCTGATATTCTGTCAATGCTGGCATTCGCAGTATTGACTCAATAACCCGGTCTAATGAGCTGGGTACACAAGATAAGCGGATATGCGAAAAGGCCTGCGCGGATTACTCTTAAAGGGGATCGAGCGGGCAGGGATGTACAAGCAAAGCATAAGGAGGAAAAAGCTAAATGCAAAGTGAATCATCTTTTGGTATGCCGATAACATGTCAATCTGATCTGGGTGAGCTCGGGTATAGAGTGCAAACAATTTTTTTTAAAATGCGAATTCTGAGTAAATCTGTAAGAAAATCGGGAGATTATAATTCAGGTAAAAAACGAAGTTCACTGGTGTAACATATGGATAACTATGTGCGTCCAGAGTCGCTAAACGACCGATACAGGTGGATTCAATGCTTTCGATTACTTGCATGTCCTTATTTCACACTGGAAGCGAGGCATTTTATAGCCCCTTTTCATTTCAGCTGAAAAACCCTTTAATTTTCTTTCCCGAATAATCTTGACATTTTATTATATCTGATTTATATTCCCTCCCGCTATGAGAAATGCTTTACTCATCTATCCTGAATTCTCGCCACATGGATTCTGGAACTACAGGGATGTTGTCAGACTAGTGGGAGCCAAATGTCCTGCCGCGCCTCTCGGAATGATTACATTAGCGGCACTTCTCCCGAAAGGGTGGGACATCAAGCTGATCGACATGAACGCATCCCAGTTACACGATTCAGATATTGACTGGGCTGACCTTGTATTCATAGGTGGTATGCTCCCCCAGCAAGTCAATTTTCTTAAACTCATCGACAGGGGCCATTCCCTGGGGAAAAAGGTTGTCGTTGGCGGTCCCGACCCAACTTCACAGCCCGGGATCTATGAAAAAGCCGATTATCTCGTCCTGGGTGAAGCTGAGGACAGCATCATCCCATTTCTGGAGGCTCTTGAAAAGGGAGTTGAAAGAGGGACCTTTCTACCCCCTATGAATAAACCCGATATTACGAGAAGCCCCGTTCCCAGGTTTGATTTGCTCAATTTCAAGGATTATCTGAAGATCGGTATACAGTTTTCACGAGGGTGTCCATTTAACTGCGAATTTTGTGATATCATCGAGCTTTACGGGAGAAAACCACGGACAAAATCCGCGGATCAAATCCTTGCTGAGCTAAATGCACTTTATCAGGCTGGGTACAGAGGTCCTGTGGAGTTTGTGGATGATAACTTTGTGGGAAACAGGAAGAGGGTCAAGAAGATACTCTCTGCCGTTCGCGAGTGGTCAGAATCCCGCAATTATCCATTTTATTTTGGAACAGAGGCCTCGATCAATCTCGCAGATGATGAAGAGCTTCTCAGATTGATGCGGGACGTGGATTTCAGGTACGTTTTCGTGGGCATAGAATCTGCTGATGATGTAGTACTTCAATCCACGCAAAAAGGGCAAAATCTTAACAGAAACATCTATGACGACCTCCATAAATTCTACCAGCACGGAATAATCGTAAGCGGGGGTTTTATCATCGGTTTTGATGACGAAACAAGTGAAACGGCAAGAATGATCGTGGATACAGTGAATGATGGCAAGATATGCATAGCGATGGTAGGTTTATTGTATGCACTTCCCAATACCCAGCTTACCCGGAGATTGAAAAGGGAAAAGAGATTTTTCGAGAATTCAAACCAGCTGGATGTGAACGATACCCAAATTGATCAAACCACCAGTGGGCTTAATTTTTTCACAAAAAGACCAAGGAAGGAGATCATAGAAGATTTTATCTATATTCTAAGAAAAATATATTCACCAAATAGTTACTTCGATAGATGTTGGAAGGTTGCGCGGATGCTGAATGTGGAGAGGAAATGCAAACCTTCAATTACCAGAAAATTGAAAAATATACCCGCATTCCTCAGACTTGTGAACAGGCTCGGATTGAAGCCACCCACTTGTTATTATTTTTGGAGAAATATCCTTATTACCTTATTCACCAATCCATCTGCCTTGGTAGAAGTATGTAACCTGATGGCGTTGTTTATTCATTTTCGCAAGCAAACGAATTTTGTCATCAGACATATGACTGCTCATCAAAAGAGCGAAAGAGTCACAGAGCCTGTTAAATGAGTACCGCTGTCTAAGGAAGGGTCGTGGGAAGGACATTACGTTATTGGTAGGCAAAATTATATCATCAGTTTTTTGGGAATACTCTGTAAGGGGTATGCCGGTCATTGAGGCTCGAAAAAGCTGTGAATCGTCATCTATAATAACCCCGGGGTCGGCAGTTTTAGTGACCCCCCTTCCCGGTAAAAATTAACTGACAATTTGCACCACATCATGGACTCCCCCTAGGGGAAGTCCACGATGTCATGCTATTTATGACCTACTTACTGCACAGGAAAATATTTGCCAGCAGAGGACTTGTCACTCTGTTTCTGGGGACTAAGTTCAAGGCTCTACTGCATCCTCAATCCATGCAAAATTTTTCCTCCGGATACACCTGGACCACCCTCTGGTGCAGCGGCGCATCGCTGAAGTACAAAAATCCCCTGACCTGTTTATTGGGGAACTCACCTGCAGCAGCCGAGCAGTAGGATAAGACCTGGTCCCTGTAGTAAATCACCAGCCTATCCAGCTCCTCGCTTGATGTTATCTCACCGGTCTTGAAATCAATTATCTCCACTGTATTCTCGCTGACCCACATTCTGTCCATTCTTCCCAGCAGCCTGGAAGAAGTACCGGAAACAGAAACCACTTCCGCCAGAGCATCGCTGGTGAAATACCTCTGCAGCCTGGAATCATTAACTATCCTGAGAAGTGAAGACCTGGCCAGCCTGCCCCCCCGCTCCCTCTCCTTTCGGGTATATGCCCCCCCTTCTGCAGAAAGAGCTTGTTTGATTTTGTTCTCCAGGCTGTCCTCATCTACAGGCAGGGATGATATTTTTTCCAGGACCCTGTGCACCACCAGTCCCTTCAGTGTATCCACCCTTGCTCTCCGATGGTCCGAGGCAAAAGACGGGACTTCCTCAGGAGTCCGGGGGACAGCCAGCCGGGGTGAAACTGATAGAGGCTCCTCAGCCGGTGCTGCAGCAGCTGGTCCAGCTCTGGAGACACAGTAGGATTTCCCCGGCCTGAGCAGCTCCCGTTCTGGGGATGAGGGCACCACCCTGCCGGTTTCCCATCGGTACGTTTTCTGCTCCGGCCGGTAGTCCCGGTCAAACCCTTCCAGAAGCACATCCCCTACAGTGGGCCTGCTCCTGCCTGCTGCAGGGATAATTACCAGGTTCTCACAGGCCCTGGTAACAGCCACATACAGATTGTTTAACTCATCGGTCTGGTAGTCATTCTCCTTCTGCCGGATAGCATCCTGCACCTCCTGCGTCCCTGAAAGATAGTCCCGGCATATACCGGCGGCTATGTACGCATTTTTTACCTTTCCCTGCCGGTCTCTTGCCAGCAGAAGAGAATTGTCCAGGCGATATTTAAAACCACTGTCCAGAAACGGGACTATCACCGTATGGTACTCCAGCCCTTTTGAGGAATGAATGGTCTGAATGGTCACTCCGCTTTCCTGTCCTGTTTTAAGAGTAAGCTGGCCGGCGTTGCCCTCAAGGTAATTCACAAATTCTCTCAGAGTCAGTCCGTCAAACTTGTTCTCCAGGCTGCATGCCAGCTGGTAAAACTCCAGCAGGTGGGACTGTTTACTGGAATAAACGCAGGGCAGGTCCAGGTTTTCATAAACTCTGCGGACAATTCCTGAAGGAGAGTAGTAATCCCGCATGCCTACCAGCTGCTCCAGTGTAGTGCATACATCAGGCAGCATCCGTTTAAGGCTGAAAATGCTGATTTTACCTTCCTGCTTCAGCGTATTCAAATCCTGGTAATCAACACGGAAAACCGGAGAGCGAAGAACAGAGGAAAGATAAATCTCCTCCCAGGGAGAAAGCATAAATTTAAGCACATTCACCACATCCATTATACTGTAGTCTTCCATAAGCCTGGTCTTGCCCCCTGAGTTAAAGGGGATGCTGCGGGCCCGCAGCAACTTTTCCAACTGTTCTATCTCGGCATTTTTCCTGCACAGAACCGCCATATCATGGAGCTGAACCCCCTGGTTTTCCAGGTCTTTTATCTGACCTACCAGCAGGTCTGCTGCTTCTTCCCTGGAGCCGCACTTCTGTATACTCACAAACCCTCTGGAATAACCTCTCCGGAAAGGCGGCAGGTACTGTTTTTCATACCGGTACTTCTCAGGGTATTGTTCAGCAATACTTTCAAACACCCTGTTCACAAAATCAAGTACTGTCCGGTTCTGACGGTAATTGTAGCCGAGCCTCCTGTATGGAAGCGAGTGTTTTTTTCTTACCGTATCGAAAAGCTCCGGAGACCCCCCTCTCCACCTGTAAATGGACTGTTTTACATCTCCGACGTAGAAAATAGACCCGCCTGTTTGTTTACCTGCGTTTACCATCTGCTCCAGAACTCTCCACTGGATTTCTGAAGTATCCTGGAATTCATCAATCAGTATATGCCTGGCCCCGGAATCTATCCGGTAGCGTAAATAATCAAAGTCATCCAGCCTGTCCAGTAGGGCGGCAGCCAGTATTTCTATATCCTGAAAATCAACGCTCCTGAAATTCTTCTTCAGTCTGGAGTAGCAACGGTGTATTGTATGGTAAATATACAACTGTATCAATACATGGTATCTCATCCGGGAAGCCACATACCTGCACAGGTCCGATCGTATTTCCGCCAGGGTATCCTCAAGCAATTTGGAGCTGTCCTGGGGAAGGTATTTGAGCATGGTTGAGACATACCTGATGGGCCCCTCACGTCTATCCCTTTTCAAAGCCTTTACTTCCAGCAGGTCTGTTACAGCTCTGTACTTCTTGAAGTTTTTCAGGTCCCTGACCAGAGACTGAATATTTCTGTTGCTGCCCCTTTGCCGGGTATATTCATCTATTATATTCAGCACTATGTCAATTTTCTGCCGCATGGCATCCGAAAGAACCCAATCCCTGGCCCTGGAATGCTCCTCTTCTGCAGCCTGAACTTCAGCTTCACTGACGCTGTACAAACCCTCCAGGGCATAAAACTGCGAACCCACACCCCTGTATATTTCTTCAATGGTTTTTATAGTGGTGAACCTGTTATGTGGGTAACTGGCCAGAAATTGGTATATCCTGTCCAGCAGATGGTCGCTGCCGGCTATATATTGATAGAAGTTTTCGATTGACTTTTTCACAAACTCCCTGGCAACATCCTCCTCCAGAACCATAAACTCATCCACAAATCCGGCCTCCCTGGGAAAACTCTTTATGATTTTCATAAAGAAGCTGTGGATGGTGGAGACCTGGAACAGGGAAAAATACCTGATCAGACCCATTCTGATCTTCTCTGCTCCGGCTTTGAGGCTGGCAGGATCATCCTGCCGTATATCACAGAACAGCTTTACTTCATCCCGGTCACCTTTTTCCAGCTTTTCTATTCTGTCAAAAAGCTTCTGCCTTATTTCATTTGCCGCCAGTTTGGTAAAGGTAATAGCCACAATCTCGTGCACCCTGACCCCATCCAAAAGCATGTTTATAAGCCTGGTGGTGAGGCTGAAAGTCTTTCCGCTTCCTGCAGAGGATGCCAAGGCTGCAGAAACCTGCGATTTGAACACTTCGTTTGAAAGCATGGATTCTTCGTTATTGTTCATCACTCATAAATCCTGCATATATTACCGTAAGGACAGTACCTGCATATCTGGGTATCTTCACTCATGCTGAGGGACCTCCTTTCATTAAATTCTCCCAGAATTTCCAGCAGCCTGGTTTCGATATTTTCAAGGTATGCATCGATTTCAGGGCCGTGCACCACAGTATGGATATCCGAGTTGCTTCTCAGGTCAAAATAGCACAGCCCTTCCAGGCTCCATTCCGGAAAACTTTTCTGAAATAAAAGCCCGTAAAATCCCAGCTGCACATCTTTAAGCTCCGGTGTGGGGCCGGGGGGTGCGTCCCGGGGAAGCCTCCCGGTCTTGTAATCAATTATAAGGTAGCCTCCGGCTGGAGTACGGTCTATCCGGTCAATCCGGCCCCTGAGGGTGTAAACACTCCCATGAGAGCCTATTTCCACAGTGAAGTCTTTTTCCAGGTACCCGGTGCAGACCACCTGTCCATTCCTGAACCTTTCAATATCCCTTTCCAGAGCACGCAGCAGCTGGTTTTTCAAAATTTTTTTCACCAGGACCTCTTCACTGGTATAGAAAAGCCCCTGTGTGAAATTCTGTTCAAAAGCTTCATTGAACCTCTGCTTCAGTTTCCGTTCATCCAAACTCCGGCCCAAGGGTGCATCCCGGTAAACCTGGTTGAATATGCGGTGAACTTTCCGGCCCAGAATGTCCAGCTCTATCTCTCTTCGCAGCTCCTCTTCGGGCTGGATGTTCAGCACCCGGGAGATATAGTACTGAGTCTGGCACTTCAGTATTTTATCCACGTCCATTCTGGAAAAACTTTTGATCTTGAAGTTCAGGAAGGGAGCAGATATACCGGCTGCCGGCGGTTTTGTGCGTCCCGGTGAAGCACTTCCTGCCGGGGTCCGCTGCTTCACGGACTTCCTCCCTGTTTGCAAAGGCAGAACATACGCCATCTGCCGGTCAGAGGACTGTCCGGTTCTGCTTTCCAGGAGGTACCAGTACCTGCTTTTTACATCAAAATCCCCTGCCGGGTCTGCAATGGAAATAAGGTATGAACCTGCAGAAGAATCGATCAGCCTTTTCAGATAGTAGAACTCCAGTGCCTCGCTCTCAGTAAACGTGGCCAGGCCCAGCTTTTTTCTGGCCTCAGTGTTCAGAAAAAAATGGTCTTGCTTTTTGGCTGGAAAAAACTCTTCATTAAAAGTAGGGACAATGACCGTGTCGAAACACAGCCCTCTGAGCTCAAGTAAACCCAGAATTTGCACTCCCTGAGTATAATGACCCAGTACCGGATATCGGATTGTTTTCATCTGGTGGACCAAAATCTCAAACGGACTGTTTTTCACTTCAATCTCCAGGTCCGAAAGCTCCACCACTGTGTCAAGAACCCTCTTTTTTACTTCATTAAACTGATAAATATTTTTGTGGGACAGAATGAAAAAAATCTCATCCAGGCAGTTGTACAGTTCATGGAAATCACCGGCACGGTATAATTTTTCAAGCATCCTGAAAGCTCTTTCTCTTCCCGGTTCGGATTTAATAAAATCTACATCCAATGAAGGAAGATGAAACAGCCGCTGACTCAGTATTTTTATCTTTACTTCGTGGTAATCCGAAGGAGGGATTTTACTTCCGGCTAGTTCTCCGAAAAAACCGTGATTAATAATTTCTAAAAAAAGGTGGGATGGATGCCCTGAGCTGAAAAACCTGTACACCAGAGAAAGAAAGCTGTACAGGGGAGTCTTATGTACAGGCAGGCCCCTGGAGTAATTGGATGGTATCCCCACGCTCTCCATGGAATGGTAGAGCATTTCACAGAATTCCGAATCGATGTTTACCACGGCGATTTGTTCCTGGTTTTTTCCATTTTCTAATTCGTTTTCTATGATGGACAGTACC
>JBMCUI010000103.1:0-7809 GCA_048622675.1 Spirochaetota bacterium
TTTACAGTAAAATTATGAACCGTTTAAACGAGGTGCAGTATGAATTCTAGTTCCAGAGCTGAACAACAGTATATTTCTTCCGGCTAGCCTTTCTTAAGAACAAAAGGATTTTGCAGATTAAACCTTCTTTTCATTGATGCCATGGTATTGGCAGCCACCCTTTTATTTTTGAATGGCCCTACCCTCACCCTGTAATAAACTTTTTCCTCTACAGATGCTTCTTCAATCTCCACCTTGTACAGATGCCTGCGAAGAGTCCGGGAAAACTCATAGGCATTGTCATTTTTTATAAATGAGCCAACCTGGATGTAATATTCACCTTCCTCCACCACAGTCGGAGGAGTATAAGCAGAAGTGGGCTTCTTTTCTATTGCTTTGTCCTTTGTTTGAGGCCGGGGGGTTTTTGAAGGCTGGAGCCCTTTTTTATCTTCAGTACCTTCCAGTCCCTCTATCTCAACATACTGGGCTTCTGCTTCCAGGTCTGTTTCAAGAAGGTCTTCCACGGGAGGTTTGGTGGTTTCTTCAGCAGGCTTCCGGGTTACCTCTTCCTCAGGACCGGTTCGACCTGTCACAAGCACTCCTCCTTCTTTTTTCCCTCCTACGTACAAACCCAGCACAAAAACACCGATAAGTACCAGCCCCAGGATAAAAGAAATCAGAAAAATTCTTCCTGTATCCAGATTGACCTGGTAGTATTCCCTGGGCCTTTTTGAATGCTCTTCCATGCTCTATACCCCGGTATGTAAATTTTTTATAATTCGCATTATTTTCTGCTTAAACTCTTCCATCGATCCGTTATTATCAATTACCTTATCGACATAATGCAATTTCTCCTTTACCGGTACCTGGGAGCGGATTATCCGGAGGGCCTGCTCCCTGGTCAGTCCGTTTCTCTGCATTCCTCTGGCAGCTGCCTCCTCCTCGTCTACCTGAATACCCAGCACGAAATCACACAGTACAAACAGGCACATCTCCACCAGAAGGGCGGCATTAATAACTGCATTGGGGGCATCCTGCACAGCCTGCTTTACCCTTTTAATCATCCAGGGATGGACTACCCGCTCAAGAGTTTTTTTCTTTTCTATATTATCAAACACCATCCTTCCCAGCTTTTTTCGGTCAACAGCTCCATGTGTTACTATGCCCTTGCCAAAAACTTCCATCAGTCTGTGTTTTTTTGCCTCCAGGGCCTGGTGCCCAATTTTATCTACATCCACCACCGTATACCCACAGACTTCAAACATCTTACTGGCCAGGTTTTTGCCGGAGCAGTAGTTACCGGTTATCCCCACCACCATATCAGTGCACCACCTCCCAGTTTTTCCCTGTAGAAATGTTGACCTTTATGGGCACCTCAAACGTAATTGCATTTTCCATTTTTTCTTTCACCATCTCTGTGAGCTCGGCCACCTCCTGCTGAGGGGCTTCGAAAATGAGCTCGTCATGGACCTGGATAAGCATCCTGCTTTTCATTTTTCTTTTTTCAAGCTCTCCATCTATAATAATCATGGCCTTCTTTATCATGTCTGCAGCAGTGCCTTGTATGGGGGTGTTTATAGCTATTCTCCTGGCCGCTTCATAGAGATTTCTATTCCTGGAATTGATCTCCGGGATAAATCTCTTTCTGCCCAGAATGGTCTCCACATAACCGTTCTTTTTTGCCTTGTCCACCACATTCTGGAAGTATGTTTCCACTCCCTTATATTTTTCAAAATATTTCTCTATAAACCGGCCCGCTTCGCTTCTGGGTATGCCCAGCCTCCTGGACAGGCCGAAGGGACTTATGCCGTATATAACACTGAAGTTGATGGTCTTGGCCAGCTGTCTTCGGGTATTGTCTACCTCGGATGGATCAATGTTAAAAAGAACACAGGCTGTCTCTGTATGAATATCCCGGTCCCGCTTGAATGCATCACACAGAAGCGGGTCACCTGAAAGCGAAGCAACTATTCTCAGCTCAATCTGAGAGTAGTCTGCTGATATCAGCTGCCACCCCTTCTGGGGCACAAAGGCCCTCCTGATGGCCTTCCCCTCTTTTTCTTTTATGGGAATATTCTGCAAATTCGGCCTTGTTGAAGAAAGCCTCCCGGTGGTGGTAATAGTCTGGTTGAAGGAGGTATGCAGCCTGCCGGTGCGCTGATTAATCATTCCCGGAAGTGAATCTATATACGTGGACTTCAGCTTGGCCAGCCTTCTATGCCTTAAAAGCAGCCTGGCTATCTCAAAGCTCCGGGAGAGCTCCTCCAGCACTGACTCATCCGTGGAAAACCCTGTTTTGGTTTTCCTGACTACCGGAAGCTGCATCTTTTCAAAAAGTATGTACTGGAGTTGTTTGGTAGACCTGACATTAAACCCTACTCCAGCCTGCGAAAAAATCTCCTTTTCAATTTCTGCTAATTCTTCAGAAAACCGCCTGCTCATCTGATACAGATACTCAGGGTCCAGGCTAACTCCTGCTGCTTCCATTTTTCCCAGCACCATTACCAGAGGTATCTCTATCTCCCTGTACAGCCGGAGCAAGCCCTCCTCTTCCAGCTTCTTTTCCAGCACCCTGTTCAGCCGTAAAGCTACGTCGCTGTCCTCACCGGCATAGTTAACCAGCTCCTGCATGGAGTAATCAAGAAGAGTGCTGGCATCATCAGTTACCACATCACTGTAAAGAATAGTGGTGTAGTTCAAATACTGCTTGGCCAGATCATCCAGCCCATAACGCTGTTTGCTGGGCTCGAGAAGATAGGCTGCTATCATGGCATCGCCATCTACTCCCCTCATGACAATTCCGTACCTTAAAAGTATAATAAAATCATACTTTATGTTCTGCCCTACTTTTTTAACATTTTCATCTTCCAGGACTTCCTTTATTTCTGTGGTTAGAAAATCCAGACCCAAACAGAGAGTGTTTCTGGATACCAGCGGCAGATAATACCCCTCTTTTTCCCTTACAGATATGGATAGACCGATGATTTCAGAACTCATGGGGTCCCTGCCGGTGGTTTCGGTGTCCAGAGAAATTCTTCTGTGGGTGTAAATCAGCTCCTTCAGCCTGGAGTAGTCTTCCTTTTTATTGACCAGATAATATTTACCTCTTTCCAGCTCTATTTTTTGATTTTCTTTTTTTTCCAGGTATTCTTTTCCCTTGAGCTCCTCCACAATGGCGTTAAGCTCTTTTTCCAGGAGAATAGATATCCCCTCATCTGCTGGAAAACCATCTATTCTGAAGTCCTCTATGCTGCAGTCCACAGGTACATTTTTCTGTATGGTAACCAGCCTCTTGCTTAAAAAAGCATCCTGCTTTCCCTGTTTCAGAAGCTGCTTTATGTTTTCTTTTTCAACTTTTTCTATGTTCTGATACAGGTTTTCAATACTGCCGAACTGGCTGACCAGCTCCAGCGCTCTGACCTTTCCTATTCCTTTTACTCCGGGTATGTTATCTGACTGGTCTCCCATCAGTGCGAGAACATCCCTGGTCTGGTCAGGATGCACTCCCCATACCTCCTGCACTCTGTTATGGTCCATCCGGTCAATTTCGGATATGCCCTTTTTACTGGCATACACTCTGACATTGTCATTCACCAGCTGGAGGATATCTTTGTCTCCAGAAACTACCACTGTTTGTATTCCCTGCCTGGACAATCTTTCAGTTATGGTGCCTATTACATCGTCCGCTTCCCACCCTTCCTTTTCCAGTTTGGGTATCCCTAATTTTTCCACCAGCTGCTTGACCACTTCCACCTGGGAAAGAAGGTCAGAAGGAGCTTTAAGCCTTTTTGCCTTGTATTCCGGATAAAGGTTGTACCTGAATGTCTTCTTTTTGGAATCGAAAGCACATACCATATACCTGGTGTCCTCGTCTTTCATCAGTCTGATCAGCATCCGCATAAAACCGAACAGGGCGGAGGTATTTTCTCCCCGGCTGGTAAAAAGGGGCTGTCTTATAAATGCATAATAGGCCCTGTACACAAGCGCCTGGCCATCAATAAGGTACAATGTTTTTTCCATCAAAAATCCCTACCAATGTTCTTCGAAATTAATAATACCAACTAATAAGATAATATTCAAAGAAAACATTTTGGGGAGAGCAAAGGTGGGCTGCATTTGGCCAGGCTATACTGCCTGTTCAGGCTCTCAGGCTTACAATACCGGGGACGGAAAAACAAGTGGGCTTCGGGGAATCGCTTAACTTCTCAATCTCCTTCCGGGTATGGTCCATGCATTTTTCAATATTTTTACGCAGATCCAGGCATCTTCTTATAAGGGTATCCTGGAGCCTGTCAATTTCTGACATCATAAACTTTACCTGGGAGTCTTTTCTTAAATAAAGAAGGTCCGGTACAACATGTTTTATTGATGAGTTTATATCCTGAACCAGGAGCCGTTCATTCTGGGAAAGCTCGTAAAGGTGTTTGTAGTTCCCCGATTCATATGCTTGCTGCTCCATATCCTTTACCACCATTAACTGCAGGTAGAATTTCTTCATCTGATCAAGATTTTTCATCAACATTTCTTTTCTATCTTCCAGCCTACCCGGCAACATCTATTCCTCCGCTTTTGTCCATATCCTCTATATCAGTCACAGGACTGTCTTTTACGATCTGGTTCCAGGCTTCCCTTAATTCACAGGCCATCCGTTTTACAAATTTCAAAGGTTCGGTTCTTTTGGTCATATTCCCTTCTATAAGTTTGTTGTTCAAGAAGGTATAAATATTTAAAAGTTTCTTGCTGATATCCCCAGCTTCCATGTTAAGTGATACAATCAACTCGGAAATAATATCCTGGGCCTTTATGATATGGTTGTTGACTACATCGTACTTCTTTTTGGGAATGTTCTCAATAGCAATATCCAGAGAGCGGATCATAGCATCGTAGAGTATTACTATAAGCTTTCCTCTGGATGCAGTTTTAATTTGAGTTTCTCTGTAGTTGTGAATACCTTCCTGGTTCATTAAAGCTTCCTCTCAGTGTTGTTTGATATAATATATCGGTGAGGTGCATTTCAAACTTTAAATCAATAATTGAAGGGAAGGTACACTGAAAAACTCTTTAACAGACCGATATGCAGTTAATATACCTGCATCCCTTCTCCAGTGCTCTCAATGCCTCGTCTACCCCCCGGTTGATTACCTCTTTATCTTCAACTGATCCATAAAAAAACCTGTGCAGCTCCTCCCGGGACGCGCCTTCGCTCACCTTTCTGCTCAACCCTGCCAGCTCCTCTTCGATCTTTCTTGCTGGAATTGCTCTTTTTTCCAAACGGGATTTTCTTTCCTGGAAGCACACCCGGTAGTGTTTATTATAGCTGTCCAGCAGTTCTGCATCTGCCAGTTCCACACCCTCCAGCTTTGCCCCATTGTTCAGCCTGTACAGGTCATCTCTCCTTACCTCGCTTTCCAGCCACCTTTTGTATAGTCCCAGCTTATGAGAAGTATAGATCTCTCCTCCGTACTGGTCTTCGGTCACCATGATTCCCTGGTCCCTGAGATGTTTGTAATACAGAGTGGGCAGGGTATTCAAACGCCGGGAACGTGCTGCCAGATAGCTTTGGAAACCTCCTCCCCGGTGATGGTCTTTCATTCCTGAATAGGCAAAATCATATCCGGCCAGGAAAATTCTATCAAATCCCATAACCCTGGCCAGCAGTACCATAACCACAGATGAGGTTCCCTGCATGGGCACTCCTATGCTGCAGCTGCGTATTACCTCAAGGTTCTGTTCGAAACTCAGCAGGTGAGAAAATAGAAACACCTCTCCCATCCAGTTCTTCACCACCACCGGGTCACAGCAAAAAGGAGCGATAAGCGGAATATCCGGACTTCTTATAAGCCTGTACCTGTTTGCAAACCCTGCATCAGTAGTGACCACAAAATCAGGCTTTATCCCGTTTTCTAAAAGATAACGGACCGAGGGAAGAAGGGCTATTACCGGAAGGTTCCTGCTCCATCTACGAAGGGCAGTTATCACCTGTTCGAGAAAGGGACCTGAGCTGACCAGAATCACCGGACCCTTGAACCGGCCCGATAAAAATCTACTCTGGTAGTAGTTACTTTCTGCCTCCCCGGTATTATGGGAGCGTGGTGAGGACCGGTGTGAAGACCGCACCGGTTTTTTGCACACAGCCGCCCTGCAAAGGTTGTAAACAATATTTTTTATCCACAGGCTCCCATAAGCCCTGGTAGTCGCAGATGAAGCAACTGTGCTTTTCAATTCCTCCAGCAGCAGTTTTTCAACATAATTATAGTAGTTTCTGTACACTCTTGTACAACCCGGGTGCTTCACTATATATAAAGTAGCCTGTCCTTTTTTTTTAACCTTTTGGGCTGCGATCAACAGGGTCAGGTCCTGGAGCAGGCGGGGTTCAAGCACAAAAAGGGCTGCCCTGAAAATACGCAGGTCTTTTTCAATCAGTACTCCCCGGTAGGAGCCCCTCTTCAATAAATGATTAATATGGTAGCCGAGCCCGCTTCCCAGAAATACCACACTGCTTCCGGCAGGGATGTCCTGGGGAATATACCTTGCTGCTGCTTCAGAGGGGTGATACCTGGATTCCAGGTACTGGTTTTTCACCCGAAGGGTAAGAGTGCCGTCCGAAGCTTTCTCCAGGAGCTCCTCGCCCCCACTGCCCAGGACCCTCTGATAGAGAAGTGGATCTGTACTGCGTAAAAAATGGAGGTTTTGTTGAAACTTTTTTTTATTTATGTCCGGTATACTCCTGCTGCAGCACGCGGTACCATGCCGGGGTTTCTGAGAGGCGTTTTTTTCTGTTGCGTTATCTCGGTGCTCCACAACCTTGTTTACTCGCTTGGTTCGGGTTTTGCTTCAGTCAGCTTTTGGTACAGCAGGTAAGGAACAAACACCTGGGCGATTCGGTGCAGCTTTAGCCTGCTGTTCCGGGTAAGTTTTTTACCGATTCCCTTCATTTTATGGATATTCAAAACTCCCAGAAGCTGGTTATGGAAATGGATGGGAGCAACCACATACCTGGTTATCCTGCTGGCTCCATTCACTGAAAGACGGTCGATCTTTTTATCAGCATCCTCCGGTATACCCGGATGCTTTTCCCTGAGAATGCGTTTAATCTGTTTATCGCTCTTTGCTACTCTATATTTTTTCCTTTCTAGTTCAGAAAGGCCCACTTCTGCGGCAACCTCCAGGGAGCCCTTTCTCTCCCAGCCTGTGACCAGTACCGCCGCTTCCATGTCAAACCGCTGTGCTACATCTTCCAGCCCTGACTGAATGTCAGTATCTGATATTTGGGTGAAGTCGAAGGCATCCACCATACCCTCCAGCTCCTTTTTCTCCCTGTCTGCACTGGTCTGGATATCATCGATGCTTCTGTTAAACACTATGTTTTTCAGAAAGAATGATGCAATAGCTGAGAAAAGAGAAAGCTTCGCTGTATTTATTGGGGGTTTTGCGGGCTGGTTCCCCACCACCACCAGGCCCACCAGCTCTCCTGCTGTTATGAAAGGCACCACGCACCAGCACTCCATATCTGCAGCCGGCTTCAGTTCCTTTTTTACATACTTTTCATCAATCTGGCTCTGTTCAATCGGGCAGGAACCCTTTTGCTGCAAAAGTGCTGCCAGTTTGGAGTTTTTTCTTATGGTCATACGGGGAGGTTTCTTCTTCGGCTTTTCCGGCTGAGGCCATACCTGTTCGGTGCGATAGCGGGGTCCTGCATCGAGTACCATGATGCCCCTGGTTCCCTTTGCCAGGTTTACTGCTGCTTCCAGAATGGTCCTTACCAGCTCGGCGGTATGTTCGGTGGTGAGGATGTTGTTTAATAGAGAAATCAACTCTAAAGGCTGGTTC
>JBMCUI010000104.1:0-7711 GCA_048622675.1 Spirochaetota bacterium
GGGTTACATCTGAAGAGCCAATTCTCATGGTGAGCGTAGTTCAATCGGTAGAGCGCAAGATTGTGGATCTTGTTGTTGCGGGTTCGAGTCCCGTCGCTCACCCGGTATATTACTGGTAATAAACAGAATTAGAGAGCGTCCGTAGCTCAGTGGATAGAGCAGTGGACTTCGAATCCGAAGGTCGCAGGTTCGAATCCTGCCGGGCGCGTGCAACCAAGTGGGCCGTTAGCTCAGCTGGTAGAGCAGCGGACTCTTAATCCGCGGGTCGAAGGTTCGAATCCTTCACGGCTCACATTTTTTTATGTGCAGACCTGATGCAGTCTGGATTAACAAAGCAACCCGGTCTTCCTTGTTTTTGTAAGGGAGCGGTAAAAATTCTTATGCGAGAGTGGTGGAACTGGCAGACACGCTAGATTTAGGATCTAGTGCCTCTGGCTTGTGGGTTCGAGTCCCACCTCTCGCAATTGTTTCTTGAAAAATTGTTATAAAAACTTCTCAAACATACTGGCTGTTCTGATGATGCCTTAAGATGGCTGAAATTGGTCAAATAAAAAATAGTATGTGAGGAAAACTTTCTAAAAAATATTTCCCTTTTCTATTTATCAGTATTATCATGAATGCAAAAGCGGGAATAGCTCAGTGGTAGAGCGCCACCTTGCCAAGGTGGATGTCGCGGGTTCAAGTCCCGTTTCCCGCTCATTTTTTATGCCCTTCTGGTCCCGCCGCCACCTGACAGGCGGGAATCATTATGGAGGAACCTTCATTTTTAAGGCCTTTTGGTACTTCGGCTGTTCCTGAAGCAACCATACCTTAAGCAGCCATACCTTAAAATTATTTATTTTTTCCATTATCATAGTTATATTCTAAAAAAGCACCAAAATGGTTACTCTGAAACAGTAAACTATACAGAAAGGAAGCTGCATGCAGCTGGAAAAAGAATTACAGAAAGAACAGCAGGCTAAAGTAAGTGTTCAGGTAAAGGTAGACAAGTCATCTGTTAATGAAACCCGGGAAAATGTAATAAAGAACTTAAAGAAAAACCTCAAGGTACCCGGTTTTCGCAAGGGGAAGGTACCTGAAAACATTATTCTCAAGCGGTTTCCGGAGGATATTAAATCCAAGACCATCAGCAGGGTGCTTCAGGACTCCCTGTCCCAGGTTGTACAGGAAAGTGAATATAATCCTATATCCCAGCCGGTGGTAACAAAAATGGGCGAGCTGGCTCCTGATGAAGATTTTTCATTCAGTGCAGAGTTTGATGTAATGCCTGAAGTAAAGCTTGCCTCTTACACCGGGATAAATACTGAAAAATACCTATACGATGTAGATGATGAGGCTATAAACCAGGAAATTCACTCTCTCAGAGAGCGGTTTTCCACACTGGTGAATGTTGACGAGGAAGCCCGGGTAGGGACCCATGTGGTTATTGACTATGGGAAGTACAACCAGGAAGGCAGCCTGGAAGACTGGAAAAAAAACCAGACCCTGCTTCTGGAGAATGAAAAAGACCAGCTGACCAGACAGCTTATAGGTCTCAAAAAGGGCGATAAAAAGGATATCACCCTGGACGAAAAATATACCGACCAGCAGGGTGAAGAGAAGGAATTCCAGGTAAAACTGCAGGTAAAAGTGAATGAGGTAAAAAAGAAGGAGCTGCCGGAGCTGAACGATGATCTTGCAAAAGATATCAGCGATGTAGATACCCTGGATGAGCTGAAAAGCCGGATAAAAGAAAGACTGGAGGAGGAAGCTTCCCGTCTTTCGGATGAAAGGACCAGGCAGGAGCTTCTGAATAAGGTAAAGGAAAAATCAGATTTTGATATCCCCGAAACTATGGTAAACCAGGAAACAGAGAGATTGATTGCAGAAGTGGCCCGTTCCTACAATTTCGATGTAGAAAAACTGAAGCAGGACCAGGAAACATATGAAAAGTACAGAAAGAACCTCAGGCCCCGCGCTATAGATAATCTTAAAACAGAACTGGTCTTATCTGAAATCGCCAAAAGCGAAAACCTGAAAGTAGAAGAAGAGGAGATAGACGAAGAAATAAAAAAATATGCTGAACAGAACAACAGGGACTTCAACAAGGTAAAGAAAACCATGCAGAAAAACAACACTATCCAGTCACTTAACTACCGCCTCAGGCTGAATAAAGCCATGGACTTTTTATATGAGAATGCTAACTTTACCAAAGAAAAACACTTAAAACTATCCGAGGAGGAGGAAAATACGTAATGGCACTTGTACCAATGGTAGTTGAACAATCCAGTCGGGGAGAGCGTGCATATGATATATACTCCCGGCTGTTAAAGGATAGAATTATCTTTATTGACTCAGCAATTGATGATGTCAATTCGAACCTGATCATCGCCCAGCTTCTGTTTCTGGAAGGCGAGGACCCTGACAGGGATATATTCCTGTATATAAACAGTCCCGGAGGTCTCATCACCGCAGGTCTGGCCATTTACGATACCATGCAGTATGTAAGACCGGATGTCTCAACAATCTGCATTGGTCAGGCTGCCAGTATGGCTGCAGTCCTTCTCTGCGCAGGGACCAAAGGAAAGAGGTTTGCCCTTCCCAACGCCCGCCTGCTTCTACATCAGCCGCTGGGAGGGGCCCAGGGACAGGCCACTGACATTGAAATTACCACCAAGGAAATTATAAGAAACAGGAACCTGATCGAGGAAATCCTGGTAAAACATACCGGCCAGCCCAGGGAGAGAATACATAAAGATGTGGACAGGGACTTTTATATGTCCGCCAAAGAAGCGGTGAACTACGGTATTGTTGATGAAATGCTGGAGCGGCATAAAGAAAAAGAAAAAGTAGAACAAAAGGTATAATCACAGCAATCGGTCAGGCAAACTTTCGTTTTGTTCATTAATCCACTATGTATTATAGACGATAGTAATACCGTACCTGTTAAATATTTACAAAACTATTATTGTAAATTATGTTTTTGTATGATATAAATTAAGGGGAAGCAAGCTTATGTTAAAATATCCCGACATCGATAAAAAAGTATGCTCTTTTTGTGGAAAGGACCAGAGCAAAGTAAAAAAAATGGTGGCAGGTCCCGGCGGTGTATTTATATGCGATGAGTGTGTGGAGCTGTGCAGTGATATTATGTTTGGAGAGGAAAACAAGACTCCTCAGCTCGACCTGGAAAACCTACCCACACCCGGTGAAATAAAAGATTTTCTGGACCAGTATGTAGTAGGGCAGGAATATGCTAAAAAAATACTCTCTGTGGCCGTATACAATCACTACAGGAGGGTTGGACATCTGAGCAATAAAAACAATGATGATGTAGATATTGAAAAGAGCAATGTGCTGATGATGGGTCCTACCGGCAGCGGCAAAACCCTCCTGGCCCAGACCCTTGCTCAAAAGCTCAATGTTCCCTTCACCATTACAGATGCCACTACCCTTACTGAAGCAGGATATGTAGGCGAGGATGTAGAAAACATACTGCTGAAGCTTATCCAGAACGCAGGCGATGACATCGAAAAGGCGGAGCTGGGTATTATCTATATAGATGAAATCGACAAGATTTCCCGGAAAAGCGAAAACCCCTCCATTACCAGGGATGTATCCGGGGAAGGGGTCCAGCAGGCACTGCTCAAAATAATTGAGGGTACTACCGCCTCTGTACCGCCGCAGGGTGGAAGAAAACATCCCCACCAGGAAATGATAAAGATTGATACAAAAAACATCCTGTTTATATGCGGCGGAGCTTTTGTGGGACTGGACAAGATAGTGGAGAGAAGGGTCTCCAGCAAGAGCATAGGTTTCGGGGCGGAAATTAAGAAACAGGGTGAAAAAAAGCTGGATGAAATACTAAAACTGGCCCATCCTGACGACCTGATTCAGTTTGGTCTCATTCCTGAGTTTATCGGAAGGCTGCCGGTAATCGCTCCTCTTCACTATTTGGACAGGGAATCTTTAAAAAGAATTCTGGTAGAGCCAAAAAATGCCCTTATAAAGCAGTACCAGAAAGCTTTAAAGCTGGAGGGGGTTGAACTGGAGTTCACCCCGGATGCATACGATGAAATCGCCCAGGAGGCTATAAAGAGACACTCAGGGGCAAGAGGCCTGAAGTCTATTCTGGAAGGGGTAATGCTCGACGTTATGTTCGAGATTCCCTCCCGAAAAGATGTTTCCAAAATTGTAATTACCAGGGAAGTAATACAGAAAAAGGTAAATCCTCTCACCCTGAGGGAGCAGCGGGAGGAGGAACGGTCAGCCTGATATAAAATCATCGGCATCACCAAATGGGCTGGATTCTGGTTAATAACGCAAGTATTGTATAAAAAAAACTAAATAAATAAGAGAGGTGCTTATGAAAACCGGTTACAAAATACTTATACTGATCGGAGCAATAATAGCGGTTATTGTGGCCCTGTTTGTGGGCTCCAGGGTCTGGCTCAACTATGCCTGGTTTGAGAACCTGGGCTACACCATTCTTTACACAAAAGCGTTGTGGACAAAAATATGGCTGTGGTTTTCGTTCTTTTTTATTTTCCTGCTTTTTTCAGGGCTGAACGTCTACGCTGCTTTCAAAAAGGGCAGGATACAGTCCATCAAGTTCCAGCAGGCCGGAGGCCCTGTGGAGGTATCCAGGAAGGTGGGAGTGATAGTTTCTGCCATCGGTCTTCTCATTCTGGCACTGATAATGGCGGGAAACGCCAGCTCCAGGTGGAACCTGGTTTTGAGGTTCTTCAACCAGGCCGATTTTCAAATTGCAGATCCTATTTATAACCGGGATGTTTCTTTTTATGTGTTCAGTCTCCCGGTTTATAATTTCCTCAAAGGATGGTCTCTGGCTGCGGTAATCCTCACCATGATTGCAGTGAGCTTTTTGTACCTGATATCAGGAAACGTGACCTACGAGTACAACAAACTCACCGTAACCGACCAGGCAAAAAGGCACCTGTTCACCCTGCTGATACTGCTGGCCCTGATAATTGCATGGAATTACTGGCTTAATATATACCAGCTCCTCTACTCCACCAGGGGAGCAGTGTTCGGTGCAGGGTTTACTGATTTAAAACTGGTCAGACCTGCATACTATATCATGATAGGGGTAACCCTGTTTACTGCCTTTCTTACCTATATGGGTATCAAGAAAAAAAGCTTCAAACAGCCCCTTATCGGGTACGGAATACTCATTGGGGGGGCGATAGTTATTACCGGAATAATTCCCGGTATCTTCCAGGGGATTTCGGTACAGCCGACAGAACTGCAGAAGGAGCTGCCGTACCTCAAGCATAATATCAATTTCACCCGGACTGGCTTCAACCTGCATAAGGTGGAGAGCAAGCCATTTCCGGTACGTGATTCTCTGACCGCTTCTACGTTCGCCCCTGAAAAAGGAGTAGCACCAAACATCAGGCTGTGGGACCACCGCCCCCTCAAAGCTACATTCTCCCAGATACAGGAGTTCAGGCTTTATTACACCTTCAACGATGTGGATGTGGACCGCTATTATTTCAATGATTTCTACAGGCAGGTGATGCTCTCAGCAAGAGAAATGGACTACGATAACCTTCCACCGGAAGCAAAGACCTGGGTAAACAGGGCTCTACAGTATACCCATGGGTATGGGTTTGTGATGACTCCGGTCAATGAAATAGGTCCTGAAGGTCTGCCTGTTTTGTTTGTAAAAGACATACCACCAAAGACCGATGTACCCCTGGAAATAAACAGGCCCGAAATATACTACGGGGAAACCCGCACCCCTTATGTTATTGCCAATACCAAGCTGGCAGAGTTTGATTATCCCAAAGGGGACCAGAATGTATTTACCCACTATCAGGGAACCGGTGGAATACCAGTGAAAAACTCATTCAGGAAATTCCTGTTTGCAGTCCGGATGAGAAGTCTGGAAATTATATTCTCACAGTACATTACTCCCCAGAGCAGGCTGATGATCCACCGGAGCATTCGGGAGAGGGTTCCCAAGCTGGCCCCGTTTCTCCGCTACGATCCCAACCCCTACCTGGTGGTAAGTGAGGGGAAGCTGTACTGGATACTGGATGCCTATACTATGACCAACCAGTTCCCCTACTCCGAGCGGCAACAGCTCGGCAGGTACCAGGGCCGGTTCAACTACATCAGGAACTCTGTAAAAATAGTCATGGATGCGTATACCGGGGATGTGGATTTCTATATCATGGACCCGGAAGACGCTCTGATTAACACCTACAGCAACATATATCCGGGTGTGTTCAAAGAGTTTTCACAGATGCCGGAAGACCTGCAGCGCCATATCAGGTACCCCATTTTTCTGTTTGATGTACAGACAGATATGTACCAGAGCTATCATATGGTCGATCCACAGGTATTCTACAATAAAGAGGACAAATGGACCAAGCCAAATGAAATTTATGGTGACTCGCAAACAGAGATGATACCCTATTATACCATAGTACAATTTCCCGATGAAAATGGTAGAGAAGAGTTTGTGCTTATCCTGCCATTTACTCCGGTCAACAAAAACAATATGCTTGCCTGGGTGGCCGCCATGTGCGACCCGGAAAACTATGGAAAACTTATAGAATACCAGTTCCCCAAAGAAAAGCTGGTGTACGGTCCACTCCAGATAGAGTCCAGGATAGACCAGAACTCTGAAATCTCCCAGCTTTTTACCCTGTGGGGGCAGAGAGGGTCTGAGATAATACGAGGCAACCTTTTGGTAATACCGGTCAAAGACTCTCTAATCTATGTGGAGCCTGTGTACCTCAGGGCAGAACAGTCCGAAATACCGGAGATGAGAAGAGTTATTGTGGGCTACCAGGATAGAATAGAAATAGGGCTTGACCTCCGGAGCGCACTGGCGAAAATATTCGGCGAAATAGAAAAACCGGAGAAAGAAGACAGGGTCGAAAAAGAGAGGGCAAAACCGGAGGCTGCTGCAGCCATACCTGAAGCAGTCAAAATAAGCGAGCTTATACAACAGGCGTCAACCTTTTATGAAAACGCTCAGAACGCACTAAAACAGGGCGACTTTACAGCCTACGGAACCCAGATTAAAAGACTGGAAGATGTGCTCAACCAGCTCAAGTCGCAAATGCAGATCGATCAGGAAGGTGAATAAGTAAGGAAAAAGCGGTGCACACCTGGTGCAGGTAAGGTTGAGTTTCATTCCATAACCTTACCCGAAGGTACTTAAAGCCTGGTAAAGAACAATATCAGAAGCAAATATTATGCAGGGCCTGGACAGGGCCCTGCATTTTTTATAATGCCTGTGCTCTATTTTTGCACCTAAGCCTTCTCAAAACAAGCTCATGTATGGAAAAGGCGATTTTTCGTTCACAATCAGCTGTTTTTTAAACTTTTAGGTTGAATAAACTACTTTTTTTTTATACTTTCTTCGAAATATATAAGAGGAGGAATATTATGCCTGTTGTTGAGTTTAAAGGCACCTGGACAGCAATGGTAACTCCATTCAACGCTGACAACAGCCTGGACCTGGAGGGGTTTGAAAAAAATATTAATTTTCAGATACAGCAGGGAGCAACCGGACTGGTACCTGTAGGGACCACCGGTGAATCCCCCACCCTTTCCGAAGAGGAACATAAAACAGTTATCAAGTCCACCAAAAAATTTGCAGGCAACAGGTGCGGCATACTGTCCGGTGCAGGCTCCAACTCCACCCGTGAGGCCCTTGACTACTGCCGGCACTCCCTGGATACAGGAATAGACC
>JBMCUI010000105.1:0-7669 GCA_048622675.1 Spirochaetota bacterium
GAATACTACAACACCATACTGGATGATTTAAAAGAAATAAAGATCGTCCCCTATGTTATTCCTGGAAGGACCGGTACAGCCATCTCCGCCGAGGACCTGGCGGTACTTGCCCAGGAATACGACAGGCTGATAGCCATAAAAGAAGCCACCGGAGACCTGGAAAGAATGAAAAAAGAAAGAGCACTCATGCCATCCATGGGTATAATCTCCGGGGATGACGACAAGACCTTTCCCATGATGAACGATCCACAAATAAGGGCCAATGGGGTTATCTCGGTGATGTCCAATATAGTACCCGGAGCAGTATCAGAAATGGTCGATGCAGCCCTCGAAGGAAACCAGCAGAAAGCCCAAGAAACGGCCCAGAAACTGGGGCCCCTTTTCTCCATAGTAACGGTAAAAGCAAGATCAGAAAGATCTCTGGCTGATGGAAAGAAACTGGAAGTTCAGGACAAGTTTCGAAACCCTCTGGCAGTAAAAACAGCCATGCATATACTGGGTATGCCGGCAGGTGCTCCAAGAAAACCTCTGGGAAAAATGACCCCTGAAGGGACCAGCATAGTAAAAAACGTCCTGAAAAAGCTCCTGCAGGACTCACCTGAAATACTGGAGCCCATAGGGGAGTTTTACCAAACGGACATTGAAAGCAGGATAAACAACGACAACCTGTGGGAGAAGCTCACCTACAGCTCCTGCTGAGCAGAGATCACAAGGCATCCGGGCAGTATATCAGGTAATCAATAGTCATATTGTACAATTCCAGCTTTAAAAGGGTTGTTGTTCCTGCAAACTTATTGTTTTAATTTATACTGGACCGTTGCATAATATAATTTAATCATAGCTTTCTATTAGGCCTGGTAAATTTTTGTGAATATGGAACCGGTAGCAGGGATAATACTGGACAGCACCCGTGATCATGCTGAAATACTTAAAAAGAATATTGAAAACAGAAACAGGCACATCCAGCTCACCATATGTGAATCTTTGGAACAACTTCTACAGACCTACTTCAACTCTCCTAAAAATGAAATCATAATTTCAGAGTTTCTGTTCAAGGACTGCACAGGTATTGATTTCTTACAGGTCCTCAGACAGCGTAACATCGATATACCTGTTATCTTCGTGACCCAGGACGCAAGGGAAGAAAGCGCTGTGGAGGCTTTCCGAAACGGGGCAAGTGATTTTTTTATCAAGGACATCGGATTCGCTCATTTCGATAAACTGATAAACTCCATTATACGAACCTGCGCTCAGTACCGATCCAATCTGGCCAAAAAGAAAGCTGAACAGGAGCTGAAAACAGGATACGATCAGTTCCTGAAAATATTTAACAGCATTGATGAAATCATTTTTATATCCAGCCTGGAGGACTACCGAATAATTTTTGCCAACAGGTATTTCAAACAAAAATTCAGCGAACCGATCATTGGCAGAACATGCTACCAGGTCTTCTATAACAGCCAACAAATATGCCAGAACTGCACCAATAAAAAGCTCCTGCACAGCACAGACAAAGAACCGGTGGTCAAAAGGATAGTCTACCTGGAAAAAACCAGATCCTGGTACAATTGTACTGGAAAGCTTATCACGTGGACTGATGGCCAGAGGGTAAAGGTTGATTTAATGATAGATATAACAGACCTGAAGAAGAAAACCCAGGAGCTGAACAACCGGCTCAAGTATGAGAAAGTTCTCTCGGAGATTTCCAGCAAAGCCATGATGATCAAAAACCTTGATGATTTCCTGAATGAAGGCCTGGAAATAATGGGAAAAGCCACAGGGGTGAGCAGAGTATACATTTTTCAGAATTATGAAAGTAATACCAGGTGCAAAAATACTCATGAATGGGTGGATGAGGGGACCATTCCTTTTATTGGCCTTGATGCAGACTACAAGGACTTCCCGTACTGGTACACTACCCTTTCTGGAGACCATGTGATAATGGCAGAAGACATCTATGACCTCCCCCAGGAGGTGCACTACATACTCTCCATGCAGAATATAAAGTCAATACTGGTGGTACCAATATTTGTAAGAGGTGAGTTCTTCGGTTTTATAGGATTTGATGAATGCAACTCCCACCGCCAGTGGCAGGAATACGAGATCAATCTGCTCAGGGCGGCAGCTCAGATCATTGGAGCAAAAATAAGCTACGAGAAAGAGCTCTGATGTCAGCATAGTTCCTTATTAATTCATTAATAATTCTGAGATGGTAGGTTCATTTTAAAATGCTTTCTTCGGAAAATATCCCATACTTGGTAAGCACACGGACAAGTGCTTTCCTGCCGGTGAAAAGCACAGGGCGGATCCCCAGCTGCTCTGCGGACTTCACATTTTCAGCCCGGTCATCAATAAACATGGTCCTTCCCGGCCGGGCGCCTGCTTTTTGCAGAGCTATTTCATAGATCCTCCGGTGAGGTTTTCGGCAGCCTTCCTGGAATGAATAGACCACCCTGTCAGTAAGCCTGGATATATCTTTTTGCATTTTCATGGCATTCATCTCATTGGTATTGGACAGAACCCCTACAGCAGCACGTTTTTTTACCTCCTCTGCCAGATCAAACATATCCCTGCGTTTTATCAGAAGACTGTTCCATATATTTTTAAACTCCTGGAATTTCATTGTGGTATTAAGCCTGGCTGTTACAGCAGTATAGTACTGGTAAGATGATATACTTCCCGTCTCGTAGCCGGTGAAGATATACTCGGAGTATACTGCTTTCTGGATTTCTTCAATAGAGTTCCGGCAGCATTTGGTAAATCCATCCCATACTGCCTGGTAGTCCAGATTGTAAAGTACATTGCCCAGATCAAAGTAAATGCAGTCTATGCAGCTCATTTTTCCATCAGGCTCCTCATTAGCTTAATTGATGTTTCGCTCCCCCACTGCCTGGGTCCAACTGCCATGCCTGCTATCTTTCCGTCTGCTCCAAGCAGGAAGGTGGTAGGAAGGCCTCTTATTTGGTACCGCATGGCAATTTCCCCCTCCGGGTCCAGGTAAACCGGAAAATCAGCCTTCATATCTTTCATGAAAGAACGTACTGTTTGGGCACCTTCCTGTACATCTACGGCCATAACCGTAAACTTCTCATCCTTCAGGGTAGTATAAAGGGTTTGTATATCCTTTATTTCCGATTTGCACGGAGGACACCAGGTAGCCCAGAAATTGAGGAAAACCACCTTGCCTTTGAACTCACTCAAACTTACCCGCTTTCCTGTTATTGACTCTGCAGTAAAATCATAGGGGATAATCTCCTCGGAAGGGCTGTATATTCCAAGCTCAGAAAAGTAGTCTTTATCTTGTGCAGCAAGGCTCAAGGCACCTGCCGCCACAAGAAGAAACAGTACCATACCATAGACAGCGCAATACTTTATTTTTTTCATTATAATCTCACTTATATTATTAGATTTGTCCTATAATATAGCGACAAATTATAAAAACGTCCACATCCAGGCATCACAATAGGTACCAGAATATCCAGGTATAGCATTATAAGCCTGCACCATAAGGTTCCCCACAGCCTATGACCATTCCAGCGTACCCACAACTTCACTCAGAATGGATCTTTCATCAACTTCTATAAGCTGGTTTATGTCCTCCGGGCCAATCTTTTTTACGTATTCCTGCACTATCCTGTATCCCAGGAAATATCCCGCCCTGGGAGGAAATACTTTGGACTCTGTTCTGAAAAGGTCCTCAATTCTGGTATGATGGTTTTTCAGTCTGTCCAGGAAATGCTGGTAATTCAAGTTCAGAAAATTATAATTTTGTCTTTTTAAGAAAAGGTATTCGTTCTCTTTTTTTCCGGGAAATGCCAGTCTGGAAAAATATACTGATATCCCTTCTCTGACCAGCTTGCAAATCAGTCCCTCATTTCCCGGTCCTTTTCTCTTGTTCTGTATGTAATGTCCAAACTCATGTGAAAGCAGCACATCATAATTTATAAAGTTTCGAAACCGCTCAAGCCCCACACATATTACATAATCATTACTGTATCTGATGACAAATGCATCTGGAGAGAAGAAACCAATGTATAAGAATACGTGGCATATATCATGGCTTCCCAGCAGGTTTTTGCAGAGAAGGATGATTTCAGTGGTGTGCTCCTCTATATCGTAAATTTTTAATGCATTTTCCAGCTCTGCATAATCCTGTTTTCTAATCATATTCACCCGCTCGATGATATTCCTGAGGGTAAACCCCTGGAATTTAAAAAAAACTTCTGAAAGAAAATCTTTGTGCTTCTCAAAGTAGTAAGTTTTGAAGCACGTAAATTTGTTTTTCTCCATGTCCAGCATTCTAAGAAAAATGAAAAAGTCTCTGTAAAGGCAGTGTACTCTCAGGGCTGATTCCTTTCGAACGAGTTTACTGATTCTTCCAGGCGGAAAGCCTTCAATGCTCAAAGCTTTCCGTAGAGCTTTCCTTGATAGGTTTTTCTCTGCTTAAACCTGTTTACTATTTCCTGGACTACTTTGTTTTTGTTCATACTCCACCGGGGCGCTGCCAGGCAGGTTGAGCCGGCCTCTGCAGCCAGTCTATGTACCACCACACTGGGAGGAATCCTTTCCAGAAAGTCCACCACCAGCTCTGCATACTGGTCCATCTGCAGAGGCTTCAGTTCATTCCGGATATACCACTCCTCCATACGGGTCCCTTTTAAAATATTAAGATTATGAAGCTTGAGGCCGTCCACAGGAAGAGACGCCAGAAACCTGGCTGTATCAATAATCTCTTTTCTCCCTTCACCAGGCAGACCTATGATTATGTGGGCTGCCACTTTTATAGGATAGCGTTTTGTTCCGAGCACTGCCTGTTTAAACGAGGCTGCATTGTGCCCCCTTCCTATTAATTCCAGTGTACGGTCATTCGAAGACTGTAGCCCGTATTCTATCCATACATCAAAATCATCCCTGGCATATGAGGCGATTACCTGGAGCTTATGCTCATCAATACAATCAGGCCTGGTCCCAACAGCCATGCCTACAATATCATCGTCTTCTCTGATCACCGAATCGTAAATATTCTTTAATACCTGGGGCGGAGCGTAGGTATTGGTATAAGCCTGAAAATAAGCAATAAACTTTTCCGCCCCGTAGCGCCTGCTGGCTTTAATCTTCCCCTCTTTTACCTGCTGTTCCAGGGGAATGGGTGCATCCCTGCCATTCCAGGAGCCTCTGGCCTGACAATAGGCACACCCCTCCCGTCCAATACTCCCGTCTCTGTTCGGACAGCTGAACCCCGCATCCATAGAGATCCGGAACACCTTCCGGCCGAAACGCTGCCTGAGGTAGCTGGAAAAGGTCCTGTAATAAGGAGATGTTACTGTCGACATTATATCTTCCGGATATTACATTTATCCAAACCAATTCAATACTAAAATATATCCAGAATAGCCTTATACAAAATCAATTGTACAAAGAAATTGCTCTTACCCAGCTTTTCAAAAAACTATAGAATGCTATTTCCGGTTCATATTTTGCTGATGGTAAATTATCAAACAATACCAGTATCAAAGGCATTTTTTAATGATTTGCTTTTAATTTTGATTGATCTACACTAAAACTTGGTACTATATATATAAAAACTTGCATGCTTATTATATAATATAAATAAATCCTATCTTAAAAAAGAGCATGGTTATAATCCTCTGGCTTCTTCAGGAGCTTTTTGTTAATGGGAAAAAAAGTTGATACTGTCCTGGTGCTTGATTTCGGCTCCCAGTATACCCAGCTCATTGCCCGCAAGGTAAGAGAGCTGGGGGTATACTCAGAAATAGTTCCCTATACCAGGACCCCCCAGCAGATAATGCAGTACCAACCCGGTGGAATAATTCTATCCGGAGGGCCTCAATCAGTATACAGACAGGGCGCTCCGTCCGTGGACCGGAAGGTTTTCTCCCTGGGAGTGCCTGTATTGGGTATCTGCTACGGATATCAGCTCATAGCCACGGCCTTTGGAGGAAAGGTGCTTGCCGCAAGGCACAGAGAGTACGGCAAAGCCCATCTTAACATAGAACAGCCAGGGGGCCTGTTCAAAGGTTTTGATCCATCAAAAGAAATTGTGGTATGGATGAGCCATGGTGACAGAATCGAGCAGCTGCCCCCCGGATTTAAAGCTATTGCCCATACCCCCAGCAGCCCATTTGCTGCTGTTTCAGATCAATCGAATAGAATCTTCGGGGTCCAGTTCCATCCCGAGGTCTCCCATACTCCCAGAGGCTCCGAAATATTGAAAAATTTTCTGGAGGAGATATGTGGACTGGAGAGAAACTGGAGCATAGGCTCATTTGTGGAAAAGCAGATAGAACGGATCAGGCAGAAAGTCAATAACAATAAGGTCATCTGCGCTCTTTCCGGTGGGGTGGACTCCTCAGTGGTAGCCACTCTTCTGGGAAAAGCAGTAGGAAAGAACACCAAGGCAGTGTTTATCAATAACGGGCTTCTTCGAAAAGATGAGCACAACCAGGTGATACAGACTTTCAGCAATGGATTCGACTTCGATTTTATATATGTAGATGCATCAAAGGAGTTTCTAAGCAAGCTGAGGAAAGTAACCGATCCTGAGAAGAAGAGAAAAATTATCGGTATGTGCTTCATCAAAACATTCGAGCAGAAGGCAAAACAGATAGGGAACATAGAATACCTGGCCCAGGGTACTCTCTATCCCGATGTAATAGAGTCTGTTTCCTCCGGAGGGCCATCTGCTACAATCAAAAGCCACCATAATGTGGGAGGACTGCCCTCAAGAATGAAACTTGGTCTTATAGAACCGCTAAGGGAGTTGTTTAAGGATGAAGTAAGAAAACTGGGAAAACTTCTGGGCCTTCCTGACGAAATAGTGGAGAGACATCCTTTTCCAGGTCCAGGGCTGGCAGTTAGAATAATTGGGGAAATAACCAGGCAGAGAGTTGATATCCTGGGTGAGGCTGATTCAATTATCAGAGAAGAAATAAAAAATGCAGGTCTGTACAACCAGATATGGCAGGCTTTCGGAGTGCTCCTGCCCATTAAGAGCGTGGGGGTAATGGGGGATGAAAGGACCTACGAAAATGTCTGCGTGGTAAGGGCGGTGCATTCTGTTGACGGAATGACTGCAGACTGGTCCAAAATCCCCTACCATGTGCTGGAAAAAATATCTTCCCGTATAATCAACGAAGTAAAAGGAATAAACCGGGTGGTGTATGATATTTCGTCAAAACCACCTTCAACCATAGAATGGGAGTAGGACATCAGAACGGATTTACCATTATGAAAACGTATTACCATCTTTTAAATATCGATGAAACCGCCGACAAAGATGATATAAGGAAGGCCTTTTACAGACTGGCCAAAAAGTATCATCCTGATATTTCCAATGATCACAGCTATTTTCTGGAAATACTGCATGCTTATAAAGCACTCATTAACGAAAAGCAGAAAAAATCAACAGAACATTTCCAATCCGGAAGTCATCGCAATTCGGATAACTCCGGAAACCAGGCAAATGCTTCCCGGACATCTGATGCGAAAACTGCCATTCCCAAAAACAGGGTGTTTTATGCAGTATCTTTGGAGGATGTTGCCAGGCTGGGCTTATACAACGGGGGCAGGAAGAGAAGATCGGGTTGTAAGATTAAAGGCCATGATGTCAGTGTATATGTGAATCCAGGGGAGCTGTGTGGTGGGGCAC
>JBMCUI010000106.1:0-7614 GCA_048622675.1 Spirochaetota bacterium
GAACAAGAGAGTCCCTGGAGCCGAATGAGGGATAGAAAGGAGCAGGGCATGAAACCCGAAGAAATGTGGAGTAAAGCACAGCATGTGTGGCGTACCGGAGCCCGGGAATTGCAGCGGTTGGAAAAAAACGTTAGTCGTGAATCCTTTCGGAAATGTGTGGAAGCCCTGGCAGGCTGCAAAGGACGTATTATTACATCGGGGGCAGGGACATCTGCTGCCGCAGCCAGGAAAGTGTCACACTCTTTGTGCTGTGTGGAGCGTCCTTCGTTTTTCCTTTCTCCTTCGGATGCGGTGCACGGAGGATTGGGTGCAGCCCAGAAAGGTGACGTGGCTGTTCTTTTTTCCAAGGGGGGAGGCACGAAGGAGGTCCTCAACCTCATTCCATCACTCAAAAAAAAGGGAGTGTTCATTATCGGAGCCACAGAGAACAGCTCATCCCCTCTCGCGCAGAACTGCCACCTCCTGATGAAGGTGCAGATTGAGAGAGAAGCCGATGAGTTTAACATGCTCGCTACCACAAGTACTACCACGGTGCTGAGTGTATTCGATGCAGTATGCATCGTGCTTATGGAATATACCGGTTTCACCAAAAACCAGTTCGCTGTGATTCATCCCAAAGGAGCGGTGGGTGAACGTCTGAAGAATGAAACCGAAAAGGAGGGAGCCTGAAACCATGAAAGCAGCAGTATTCACCGGCGTCCAGCAGCTTCAGGTGACTGATATACCTTACCCGGAGTGTGGAGACGGGGAGGTCATTCTAAAGGTTGCTTCCTGCGGAATATGCGGCTCAGACCTCCGCAACTTCAAGGTCGGGCTGCGCCATGGTGTAGAGCGGCAGGTCATGGGCCACGAGTTCAGCGGCGAAGTAGTAGAAGTAGGAAAGAATGTAAGCGGATACAGCAAAGGTGACCGGGTGGCAGGAGGTCCGGATGTGACCTGCGGCAGCTGCTACTACTGCAGGCGGTGCCTCAACAACCTGTGTGTCAACCACAAGATGCTGGGTACCCATTGGCCTGGAGCATTCGCTGAGTATATCAAGCTTCCGTCAATAGTGCTCCAGAGGGGAACAATACATCACATACCCCAGGGATTGTCTCTGGACCGGGCAGCTCTGGCAGAGCCATGCTCGTCTGTCCTTGCATCTCAGAAAAACGCCTGTGTGAGCCTGGAAGATACAGTGCTTATCTTTGGAGACGGCCCAATGGGGTGTGTACACCTGGAAGTTGCTCGGGCCAGGGGTGCATCCAGAATTATTATAGTAGGTCTGGACCGGCTGGACGAAGCTGCTCGGTTCGAGCCGGATTATTTGATAGACGCTTCGAGCCGGGATCCTGTGGAGGAGGTGCTGAATATAACCGGGGGCCTCGGAGCAGATAAGGCTATTTGTGCGGTTCCTGTTGCCCAGGTACAGCAGCAGGCGGTCAAGGCGGTACGGAAGCGGGGAATTATCATCCTATTCGGAGGTCTCCCCAAATCTGATCCCATGACCTCGCTGGACAGCAATACCATCCATTATAACGAGATCAACCTGATGGGAGCTTTCTCTTATCCCCCCACTGCTCATGAAGAGGCCCTGAGGATACTTGCAGAAGAGAAAGTGCATCCTGACAAGATATTCACCAGGATCCTTCCCCTGGACAGAATTGAGGAAGGGTTTCGTCTTGCCTCCGAGGGCAAAGAGCTGAAGGTCCTCATTAAACCCTGGCTGAAGGAGAGCGCACAGTGAATGCTATAAATGAAAAATTGAAAGAAAGGGAATATTCCGGAAATCCTATAGTTATAGGTCTTATTGGGGCCGGACAGATGGGAACCGAGATAGTTGCTCAGATAGGAGAAATGGCAGGGATGGAGGTGGCCGTGGTGGTGGACCTCACCGAGGAAGATGCCCGCCAGGGATATCGGTTTTCTAAAAAACAGCGGGACATTGTTGCACCTAAAAACCTGGATGAGGCGGAGAAGGCCTGGAAAGAGGGCAAATACATAGCTGCTACCGACTACCGGATTGCTACTTCTTTGTCTGCAGTGGAGGCGGTGGTTGACGCCACTGGTTCCACGGAGATGGGGGGAAAGATAACCCTGGATGCAGTCAGCCAGGGAAAACACGTGGTAATGATGAGCGTGGAGTGCGATGTGACAATCGGGCCCATCCTCCGGCGTATGGCGGAAAATGCCGGTGTTGTATATACACTTGCTTCAGGCGACGAGCCTGCGGCCATCATGGAGCTTTATCGGTTTGCAGAGGCGCTGGGATTTCAGATCGTTTCGGTGGGAAAGGGGAAAAACAACCCCCTTGATCCCTACGCAACACCGGAAAAAGTCCGTGAAAAGGCTGAGGACCGGGATATGAACCCGCGGATGCTCTGCGAGTTTGTGGACGGCTCCAAAACAATGGTGGAGATGGCTGCTGTTTCAAATGCAACAGGTTTGGTTCCCGATGTACGAGGTATGCACGGGCCGGAGTGCACAGTGGAAGACCTGAACAAGGTATTCGTGCCCATCAAAGACGGCGGTATCTTCCGGCAGCCGGGAAGGATTGACTATTGCATCGGAGTTGCTCCCGGTGTTTTCGTCATCGTGACCACAGACAATCAGAGAATGCGGGATGCCCTGGTACAGCGGGACATGGGGGAGGGGCCTTACTACACTCTGTTCCGGCCCTACCACCTGGCCTCCATAGAGGTGCCCCTGACAGTGTGCAGGGCTGTGATGTACGGTGAGTCTTCCGGCCACCCCATGATGAGAGAGCTGACCTCGGAATGCATTGCAGTTACAAAGAAGGAGTTGAAAAAAGGTGATACTCTGGATGCTATGGGCGAGTACTCCTATAGGGGAAGCATTGAGCTTGCAGAAAAAGCTCAAAAGGAGGGTCTGCTTCCTCTGGGGCTGGCGAATGGATGTGTGTTGAACCAGGATATTCCCAGGGACACCTCTCTTGCTTACGACATGGTTTCCATAGAACACCAGTCTATTCTGTTGGAGCTGCGGCGTATTCAGGACATGCTTTTTGCATGAGAAGATTATAATAAACTGCTTTTCTGCAGGAGTGCTTTTTGTAACACCTTACGAGGAGTGCTGTCATGCACCTTATGGGTATCGATGTGGGCACCACTGGTTGTAAGGCAGTGGTATTTACAGATCAGGGACATAACCTGGGCTCCGGTTTCAGGGGATATGAGATTCTGACTGATAAGACGGGAAAGGCGGAGCAGGATGCCGAACAGGTGTGGAAAGCCGTTCTGGAGGTGATTAAGGAGTCAATTATCCGAAGTGGTACACGTGATATAAAGGCACTCAGCGTATCAGTGCAGGGTGATGCTATTATCCCGGTGGACCGAGGTTTTCGACCGCTGCATCCGGCTGTGCTGGGTATGGATTACCGATCCAAGCCGCAGGCTCGTGCATGTGCACAGAAGTTCGGGGAACGAAACCTGTTTCAAAAAACCGGTATGCACCCCCATCCCTTAAACTCTCTCCCCAAGATCCTGTGGCTGAGAGAAAATGCTCCCGATGTGTTTCAAAAAGCATGGAAAATTACCACCTATGCCGACTACATTATGGGCAGGCTGGGTGCAGGGCCTGTTATCGATTACACCATGGCTTCCCGCACAATGGCCTTCGACCTGTACGAAAAAAGGTGGTCTTTGGAAATCCTGGACGAGCTTGAGCTGAGCGAAGAGTGTCTTTCCCGAGCTGTGCCCTCGTGCACTCAGGTGGGAAAGGTACATCCCAAAGTAGCCGAGGAGACGGGGCTGCCTTCCGATACTCTGCTGGTGACCGGGGGGCATGATCAGGTGTGTGCAGCCCTTGGATCGGGAGTAATTCGAGAAGGCCAGGGGGTTGTATCCACCGGTACAGCTGAAGTGCTGTCAACGGTTTTTCCAGCCCCGGTTTTAAGTGATGACATGTTCGAGAACTCCTACCCCTGCTATATGTATGCCAGAGAAGATACTTATTTTACTTTCTCGCTGAACCATGTAGGAGGACTTCTGCTGCGGTGGTACAGGAACAATTTCTGCGAAGCGGATGTTCAGCGTGCACAGCAGCAGGGTAGGGATCCATATGACTATCTCATAGACAGGATGCCCGAAGGCCCTTCCAGGGTGTTTTTTTTACCCCATTTGAACGGCAGCGGGAACCCTGCCTGTGATACCAGCTCCAGAGGAGCTGTAATAGGTG
Source organism: Spirochaetota bacterium (assembly GCA_048622675.1). GTDB lineage: Bacteria > Spirochaetota > B62-G9 > B62-G9 > DRHN01 > JBMCUI01. The sequence goes on from JBMCUI010000106.1 coordinate 4,177, forward strand.
TTACAATGTCCACCGATCGGTATGAAATTGTGAGAGCTATTCTGGAGTCTCAGTCCTATGAGTTGAGGATGAATTTTGAGACTTTTCGTAAGATAGGTATTGAAATCCAGCAGTTATCTGCAGTTGGAGGCGGCGCAAAATCTCCGGCATGGCTGCAGATAAAAGCTGATATTTTAAACCATCCTGTTAACACCTTGAAAGTCTCAGAAGCAGCTGCATGTTTAGGTGCAGCGCTTATTGCCGGAAAAGCCTCCGATATTTACACCTCACTGGAGGAAGGTATTAATACCACTGTCAAGGTGCACAGAACATTCGAACCCGACTCAGAGAGGGCTTCAATATATGAGGAGTGGTATTCACTCTATAGAGAGGTTTACCCTTCACTTATCCCCCTTTACAGAAAAATGACGTATAGATGAAGTAATTTTTTGAAGGAATAACCACAAAAATTAGACGAGAGCCAAACCGTCTATGTACATGGTTAATTCTTCGGGATGGTATTAGTATGGATCTCATCCAGACAATTTTTATTGACTCAGAGTTGTTAATTCTGTATTTTCACTGTGAAAAGGGCGATTAGCTCAGATGGCAAGAGCGCCTGCCTTACAAGCAGGAGGCCAGTGGTTCAAGTCCACTATCGCCCATATTTATATTGTTTTATTTTAAGAAATAGGTAAGTAATATATATTTTCTACCATTAACATCAACATCCACCCGTAATCAGCAGACCACCCTTTGAAAAAAAAGTTAATCTATTCAATCCAAACGTACTTCAAATATATACTGCTTCTGTGCTCCATTACACTTTGCTTCAATACTATGTCAAAAATAATACTAAAATAAAATATTATCTTGACATGAAGAATTAAAGAGTGTATTCTACGGAAAAATAAGAACAGAGAATAGGGTAGATGAATCGGATCAATAATGGGCATTTTCAGGTTCTACCTCAATAATCAGTTATACTTTTCTCTCTCAATTGGCGATCAGGTTTGTTTATTACATACACGGGGAAGGTGAGATGGAGATGAACAAGCGAACGTTTTTGGTGTGGGCAGCTGCCATTCCAGTGGTGCTGGTGTTACTGGTGGGTTGTTCAGGGGTGATGGAGTCGGTAATTGGGGAACAACCGCCTCAGCAGGAGCAGAAAAAAGCCGCTACAGATGCGGGATCGGAAGCAGACGGGCCGGAGCATGCTGAGCAGTCTGGCGAAGCAGGCGCCCTGGAGGTGACCGGTACCTGGGTCAATACTGAATACGACGGTCAGAACCGCTCTGCTATGGTGGTTTACAAAAGGCGTGCGGATGGGAGCTTTTCCTACACTGCCTATGACAACTCGGACGGTTCTGGGAATGTCTATAAGGGGACAGTCCGGTACCAGAAGACCTGGACGGATGATCAAGGGCGGCGGTTGGGGCGCTCGGTGGTCCAACTGGAAGGCGGCATGTCCTGGAATACCCTGGACCGCATCAGTGTTGATGGGTCCACCCTGGAGGTGCAGTCGGGGGTAGATCAGATTGATCCGAATGGGCCTCGATACTCGATATACTACAGGCAGTAGCTCTTGCTGATAAGGGTTGGTTGGAATGGGGAGATAACCTCCTTCAGGAAACAGACTAAAGAGAGGAGCTGAAACTATGCTGAAATTCAAAACAATTATTATGGTGCTGCTGGCACTGCCCCTGGTTGTGGCGGCGGGGGAGTACAAAAAGGAAATCGAAGTCCTTAACTCAATGACTGCTATCATGAATGAGTTTGCCGACCGGATGGAAAATGCCACGGAGGTGTCGGAATATATCACTGCCTGCGATGAGCTTGCTGACGGTATTGAGAAGCACGGCGCCGGGCTGGTTGCGCTATACGGTGAACATCCGGACTGGTCCGAAGAGCCTCCAGCAGAGGTGAAGGAGCCTTTGACACGCCATATGGAAGCATCGAAGCGTTACGAGAAAGCCCTGCAGAAAGCCGTGAAGTACGCCAACAACAATATGGACAACGAGGACTTCCAGGCCTCGTTCAAGCGGCTCAACAAAGCAATATACGAGATGTATCAATAGCCATATCACTGAGCTAATCTGCAGGAGGTTTCCCCTTTTGGCGGGCATTGTTTACCAGCATTCTGGCCACCTCTTCGGGGGAAAATAATTTTCCAGCCTTGTGGGGAAAATCCCTGGAAGGGTTTACCCAGCAAAATATACACCGAAGACAGCAACCTACTGTATATCCTGTTGATATTCCCCCGTATACACCCACACAGTAGGAACCAGAATGTTTTCTTTTATTATGCTGGCCCACAATGGCCTCTGTCTTCCGGGCCAGCAACAAAGGGTCAAAAGGCATGCTCTGGGGAGTTATATAAGAGAGGTGCTTTTCTTTCATCGGCGTATTGCTGGTATACCTGGTAAAAAATAAAATCGATGGTGAAATTGGTTATTTTCACGTTTTTCTATTCAAACAATAAAAAATTATTAAGCTTAATGCAAGGTTTTAAGTATTTTATATATCCGGTTGGCCTGGTAAGACTTAATGGGAACATGGTCTGGCAAAAGCTCCTTTTCTTTTGTTTAGCAGAAAGGCTCTGCAACGGCTGCACCATTAAGGGTATACCTACCAGGTTTTGTAAGTGGTATTATTAAGTATATTGGACTAAGTTATCAAACAAGGGTAAAAAAATGAAAATCATTATTTACGGTATTTTGCTGGGCATTCTGGGACTGATTACAGGGTATGTCATTTATGGACGGATAGGGGGAGAATATCTGGAGTTTGACCAGGTGTTTAATCCTCCTGAAAACATTCTGGAAGATTTCGCAGAATCGATAACCGGAGTTGAGAAGGCCCGACAGAGAATCCTGCTCAGCGGAGCAATAGGGACAGCAGTCGGGTTGATCATAGGGGCGATTCGTACCAGAAAAAGGTAAGGTTTTATCTTGCCGTGGAACAGCCTCCCACAGAATCTTTCAAAATCACACTGTGTAATGAGTACTTTATTTGAAAACGACTGCCAAATATTTTAAAATTACAGGTGTTTGATTATTAATGCGGAGGCCTATGTGCAAATGACCAAGGATAGACACAAAACCAAATCTCAACTTTTAGACGAAGTGAGGCAGCTGCGGAAAAAAGTTGATGAGCTGGAATCCTCGAAAAAGAAACAGGAGAATAAAAGTGAGGAACAATTCCGGAAAAATGTTGAAAATATTAAAAATAAAAATGGAAAACCTATCGGCAGGATGGCTTCGTTTGTAGACATTACCGAGCAGAAAAAAGCTGAACTAAAAAGAGACCAATACCAGAAACTTCTTAACAGCACTTTATATGCAGTTGATAGTCTGCTCTTTGTGATCGATAAAAACCACCGTATTATTCTAAGCAACTGGAATGACCATGAATGGGTCCCTGAAGAAGAAAGGGATAAAATGCCCTACTGTTATAAGG
>JBMCUI010000107.1:0-7612 GCA_048622675.1 Spirochaetota bacterium
GATTTATTCATGCAGCTTCCCACGATTTCAAAGCACCCATAACAGCACTACTGGGGTTTTCTGCCCTGCTGTACGAGGAGATTAAACAAACCAGCAGCAAGGAAATATCTCATTATACCAGGAGAATGGTGGATAATTCCAAGCTTCTGGAAAAAATGATAAATGAGCTTCTTTATATCTCCCGGCTGAAAATTAAAAAAGTCGAAGCACTGGATACTGTGGTAATAATAAAAGAAGCTATGGTCCCGCTGCAGTGGTCCATTTCCCAAAAAAAGCTTGATGTCAAAATTAACAAAATGCCTCCGATCATTGCAGACCGTGAGCATCTCCTTAGACTCTTCAACCAGCTCCTGAGCAATGCGGTAAAGTTTTCACCTTCAGGAAAAAAAATTTTTGCTGGCTTTGATAAACAGGAGTTTTACCTGAGGGATGAAGCCGGGGGTATCAAGCCGGAAAATCTGGACAGGGTATTTAACATTTTTTTTACTACAGAAAGCAAAAATACCATGAGCACCGGAGCAGGGTTGTATATTGCTAAAAAAATCGTCGAACTTTACAACGGAACTATAAGAATTGAAAGCAAATGGGGAAAGGGGACTACAGTGTATTTCAAACTTCCCCCAGGTAAATAATGTCCCAAAGCAAGCGGTGGTTACGCCGGGCAGCACAGCAGGCAGAGCAAAACCTGGCATCAAAAGTCAAGCTTAAACCTTACATAAACTTCGTTGTGGTGGTCTTCCCTGAGGCCTGAAAAATAATCTCCAGGACCTCCCAGAAATAAAAAAAATCCAGGTTCAAATTGAAAACCGGGAGCTACGGAAATACTGAAAAATCCATTGCCGGCAAAACTCCATGAACCTATATGCAAAAAACTCTTTAATGAAAACTCCACTGAAGGGTCAACCTCCAGGATTTCTTCCATATATAAAAAACTATGAAAACCGCTATAAATATACTCTACATATACCTGGCCGTAATCAAGCTGCCTTCTGCCTCCTATAACCAGGCTCCATCTGTCACGGGACCCCTTGTTATATTCCCAGCCTGCTTCCACCCAGGCACCTGCTCCTTCTCTTAATGCCATAGAGGTGATAAAAAAAAGGGGAGGGGGACAGCCGATTTTTCTTATCATCCCTGCTGTAAAATCCATACCCCACTGGGACCACACAGTCCGGAGACCCGCAGTAGTGTTATTAATTGACTGGAGGACCTGGTGTTTTCCTGAAAAGACCACCTGCTGATAAATATCAGCTGTCCCCATGGTGATAGTATACATGGGAGCAGCCCTCCGGCAGCGTGCATAAAAAATGTTGGAAGGATATCCGGAATGAGGGATATTGAGCCGGCTCACAGGACGGAGCGAATGACCAGCCCCCCAATCCTCTGTATACAGGCCCGCCTTCATGTAAGAATACTCACTTCCTCCCCTAATGTACATCTCGCCAGGAGCCAGCCCGGAGTTTTCTGATGTTCCCTGTTCAGTTTGCACCTGGTCTGAAATTTCACTGTCGTATCGCACTGAAACATAGCTTTTCAGCACCTGTGTCTGGAGACTCATCCCTATAGTACTGTGCAGGGGGAAATAAAAAAAATAATCCCTCTGATGAGCCTGGTACTGCAAGCCAATATTTGTTTCCAAACTGCCCGACAATCTAATAGTATATTCCCTGGGCACCTCCACTTTCCGGTCTTGCTCTGCATGCAATGTGGGGACAAACAAAAAGATATGCAGTATAAAAAAGGTGAGGAAAACCAGCAGGTTGCGCATCTTCTTATTCACCATATGCTCTGTCTTAAATGGGGTAGTCTTCGTAGTTGTACTGGGTCCGGTAGGCGTAGCGGTTTTTCATAAGGAGCCTTCCCACTCTGGAAGCAACATTCTGGTTTTCAAAAGCCAGACGCAGAGTAGCAGCCTCGCCTTCTTTTATTCTAACCAGAGCTATATCTTTTACATCATACCCTTTTGATGCAATCAGAGAGGCTACCCGGGCAATAGCCCCCGGTTCATCCTTAATATCCACATAAAGATTAAACAGGGTGGTGCTGAACCCCTTTCTCTGGGTGGGAATTTTCCGGACAATCTTCCTGGCCTTTTCATACTCCTGGTGGAACATTTCCTCCCCCAGGCCATCGATCAGCAAATTAAGTCTGGATATAAATTTTTTTATACTGTTCTTAACATTTTCATAGTTAGACATCAGTATATCTTCCCAGAAATGCGAAGAACTCAGCAGCGCCTGGGTAAACTGCTTGAACCTTTCCCCGGCAAGCAAGAGGGCTGTTTCAATTTTTTTATCCTCCATCTCCCCTATCATGGTATTGATATGGGCAATAGCAATCAGCTGCAGTATATGGTTGACCCCCCCCACCAGATAGTCGTGCTCCCTGGGGTCCATCACCACCACTCGTGCTCCTATATTTTCTATCAACGACTTCAGGGTCCCGATACTTCCAGATTTTTGTTTCTTCAAAGGTGTAAGCACATAGGTATTGTTAATAAAAAGGTAAGGGTCTGCCTGCTCAATGGTTCCCTGCCTGAACCCCACAATAGGATGGCCGCCTATAAAACAAGGTTTTTCATTAAAATACTGGCTGGCCAGACCCACAATTTCTGATTTTGTAATACATATATCCGTTACTATGGCAGAATCTTTAACCAGGTTTGGTACCTGGGGAATCAATTCTTTGGTGGTCTGGATGGGAGTGGCCAGAAATACTACATCTGCCTCACTCAACCCCTCCCCAATACTGGAATCCAGGCATCCATTGTCAATTGCACCCAAATTTTTCGCTCGAACAACCTCGGATGCTTTGTCAATACCTGTTACTGTAATCTCTTTCTGATTCTGTTTGAGAGAAAGACCGAGCGAGACACCGCTGAAGCTCATACCTAAAATAGATACTTTTTTAACCATAAATAAATAGCTTTACCCTCCATATAAAAATACCACTGCTTAAAAAAGATAGTATCTCCACAGTCTTTTCATAGACTCAAGCCGAGAGTTTGCTTCCTTGACGAATATGCTCTCCGGATATTCCTTGACTATTTTCCGGTAACATTCCCTCTCAGAAAGAACCTCCCCGATATTGTATTCACGTTTTATATTTGCTATATCCCATAAAGCATCGTCGGCCCTGGAGGAATCAGGGTAGTAAAAATAGACGATTTCCAGAAGTTTTACCGCCACCTGATGAGCCATCATCCTTTCTTCTGTGCTTTCGGTGTCGTAATTTCGGTACATCTCACTCAGCTTGAAATAATAATCAGAAACAAGGTTCCTGTTATCCTGAACCTGCTGGCTGAAAATATCTTTAGTGAGCAAAAAAATTTCAAAATACCTTAGAGGTGAAACTTTCTGGGGCTGCAGCTCCGTATAAATCAGGTTTTGAAGATTTACCTCACTCTCATCTGTTATCACTATCTCTGAAACCACATCAGCCCTTCTTGGCTCAGGAAAATCCCGGTAATTCCTGATAGCCAGCTTGCCCTTGTACCCGAAATTTGCCAGTGATTCCAGATAATCTACAGCCTGCTGCCTGTCCTTAAAAAAAGGTGACTCCAGCACCACAGTCTGGTGGTCCGATGCAATAAGCAGGTAGCTTTCCAGCCCGTATTCAGAAAGCTCCCTCTTTATTTCAATCACATGGGCAAGTGGGTCCAGTCCTGTATCAATTATTCTCACCCCGTACCCCCTGGTAAAGCTCGGATTTACCTGATTATATCCCAATACCAGCTGGCGCCTGCTCCTGTCATAGGAGGAATTCACTTCAACCCAGTCATCAAAAAAGAATACATATTCAGAAATATAACTGCTGGTAATAGGATTCAAAACTGCTCCCACTATATCCATATTTTTGAAAAATTTGAATAAACTGAGACTGCTTTCTACCCCCCATAACCGCACCACTATTCTGGGCGGGAAGTTGATGGGAATTATTTCATACTTAAGTGTTCTTTTTTGGGGTTTATCCGACTCCGGTGCTTTCTCCAGGAAAGCTCCGGTCTCCTCTTTCAGTTTCAGGGTAAAAACAATCTGATTTTTATCCTTTACTAGCTTCAACCCTTCAATTTGAGCATTTTTTATAAAAGTGGGGTCCTCCATGAAATCCTTCTCAGCCTGTTCATCTCTTTTACCAGGCTCACTGCCCGGAGGAAGAAACTCTTCACTGGAGGTATAAAACTCCTCCTTCTCCGCCAGGGCTACTCTGGCTCCATCGCCCGGACCATACGCCACTAAAAGCCCGCATACAATTACCACCCCTGCCCCAGCAAAAAAAGCAATTCTTTTTATAAAATCCATGATTCTCATGACCATTTCTAAGGATTTCAGGATAAAATTACATTAATGGCCGCCTTGAATCAGCCAAAAACAGCAAGGTTCTGCAAGACCGAAATCACCGGATTAATTTAAATAATAAGCACTAACCGGAAAAACATCAATAATTATCGCTCCCAATCAAATTAACACTTTTAATCCAGCTATATAGAAATTAAATTATATCTCTGCAAAGGTCTTCCAGTTTCTTAATTGGTATGTACCATATTTTCGCATATAGTTCAATCTATAAAATATTGACCGGGAGGAAACCATGTGGGTCGATTTGAAAAATAAAACAGCTGTGGTTACAGGTGCAAGCAGGGGTATAGGAAAAAGTATAAGCCTGGCCCTGGCTGACTGCGGTGCACAGATAGTGCTGGCTGCCCGAAACCCAGAAAACCTGGAAAAAACCGCACAGGAGATTATATCCAGGGGAGGAAAAGCTCAGGCCATACCGGCAGATATTTCCATTCACCAGGATGTTGTTTCTCTGTTCAGTGCTGTTGGCGATAAATGGGGAAATGTGGACATCCTGGTCAATAATGCCGGCTATGCCAGCAGCGGCTATCTGGTTGACTATCCGGTTGAAGAGCTGGATAAAACCATTCAGGTTAATGTCCGCGGAACCTATCTGTGCTGCCGGGAAGCCTTAAACCTGATGATACCTGCCAAAACAGGGTATATAATAAACATCTCCAGTGTGGTTGGATTCAAGGGATATCCCAACCAGTCTGCCTATACTGCCAGCAAGCACGCCATTGTTGGAATAACCAAATCACTGGCTGCAGAAGTCCAGGAACACAACATCAGAGTATCAGTTATTATGCCGGGAGGTGTAGAGACCGATTTTACCGTGAGGACCAGGCCGGACCTGGACCCCTCCGTACTAATCAGCCCGGATGACATAGCAAAAACAGTACTTTATCTTCTTTCACTTTCTGACAGGGCCATGGTGGACCAGGTATATGTCCGCCGTATGGCAAGCAAGCCTTTTTGATCGGAGGGGTAAAACCTTTGTTCCAGGGTATCCTCATACTATCTCGTTTGATGTATGCAGGCCTCTCTGAAAGGAGGTGGTCAGTTTGACTGTAATTTTTTAAGAAATCATTCAGGGGGATCAGGGCCTCCTTCCAGAACAGCTTCAGTTGACCCCACTCCCAGCCTTTTGCATCCCTGGTCCAGAAAACTGCACGCTTTTTCCCAGCTCCGTATCCCACCGGCCGCCTTTACTCCCATGGCTTCTCCAACAGTGTTTATCATAATGTCCACACTTTCAGGGGCAGCGCCCCCTGAGCCGAAACCGGTGGAAGTCTTAACATAGTCTGCACCTGCTTCCCTGGCTATCTCCGAAGCTATGGCAATCTGCTGGTCGGAAAGGTAGCATACTTCCAATACCACCTTTACCAGAACATCCTTTTTATTCGCTTCCGAGACCACCCCCTGGATATCTTTACGCACATACTGGTAATCTCCAGACAGAAACTTTCCTATGTTCATCACCATGTCCAGCTCCCGTGCCCCGTCTTCAATGGCCAGTCTTGCTTCCAGTGCCTTGACCTCAGGGCGATTGCCTCCAAGCGGAAATCCAACCGCTGCTCCCGGATTCACCCCGGACCCTTCCAGCTCCCCAGAGGCAAGAGACACATCACAGGGCCTCACTATCACCAGCGCCACTCCATATTTCACCCCTATTCTGCATGCCTCAACCACATCCCTTTCTGTGAGATAGGGTTTAAGTGCTACATGGTCAATAGTCCTGGCTACTTCTTGCGTTGTCCACATAGGTACTCCTCAGCCTGAAATTATATTTTATATCTTCACCTTTGTTTTCTTTCTTTGCACAGTCCGTGCAGACGGTGAAATATATGAGTCAGATTGTTTATCTCCTCCTGGTTTAAAAGGGCTCTTCCAAAAATCTTTCGGAAAAGCGAGATCACGTAATCAGGAGGGCCTTTGGTAAAAAACCCAAGATCAGAGAACACAGTGTGTATATAATCAAGAAGACCCTCTATTTGAGTGCTGTTTACAGGTTTGGATATATAGGGCACCCGGGCAATCATGGCATCGGTAAACAGCTTATAACACACCACTGCCACAGCATGGGAAAGGTTTAGAGAGGGGAAGCTGGAGTCTGCAGGTATGTTCAACAGAATATGGCATAAATCAGCTTCCCGGTTGTTCAGACCGCTTTGTTCTCTTCCGAAGACAATGGCCACTTTACCTTCTTTCAGCACCGGGAAAATTTTTTCAGACAGTTCCTCCACTGTACAGAATATCCGCCTGGACCTTCCTCCCCTTCGGGTGGTTCCTGCTACCAGATGGGTGTCCTGAATCGCCTCAGGAAAACTCCGGTATACCAGAGCACCATCCAGAACATCTCTTGCACCCACCGATGCCATATATGCCTCATCATTATGAAAATCAACAGGCTTCACCAGTCCCAGCTCGCTCATCCCCATATTCTTAATTATCCGTGCAACCGAGCCGATATTAAAAGCACCGGTGGGCTCTACCAGGATTATCCTTACATTTTTAAGGTCGGGTTCCATTTTTTCCGATATTTTGTATTCCAATTTTATTAATAGTATAGTATACTTTCATCATTATGAAAATGATATTTAATCGACTCAGAAACAACCTGGTAGTTATTTTTATTGTTGTTTTTCTCTGCTTTCCCGCCGGTGTGTATGCCGCCAACATGTACGACCTGTGCTACAGGGTACATAAATTAAATGCAGGCAAAATCCTCTTTCTTCGGTACAGGTACCCTCTGGAGGAGGCTATTTTCAGGAGTTACGAAATATACGTGTTTGACCCTGTAACCAGCAACCTCTCCTTTCCTCAGGAATACCGTGAAAAAATTTACATCCCCCCGGTTATCTCCAGAGACAGAACCACCATCAGCTACCACTGCCTGGTGGAGGGCAGCGATTACCTGGTAACAGCAAACCTGGAGCTGGGTAAACGTATCTGCCTGGGATTTGATACAGGGGGCTACTTTACCAATATCTCCCTCGATTATGATAACGATACAGCAGCTGCAGTAATAAAAAGGGGGCCGGGGAAACAGGCAATTTATTTAATTTCAAACAGAAAGGGGACCATGAACAGGGTCCTCAACGGGGTCAATTTTGAAAAAGTTGGGTTTTTGGACAACGGCAGCATTTTTTACATAGAAAAAAAAGAAGGCACTACTTTACTGGGAATTACCAGGAGAACAGGGAAAAATAACTGGGTTGTAGCCGAAGATGTTGATTACATCAAAAAAGCACCAAACGGGGATGCCATTATCT
>JBMCUI010000108.1:0-7599 GCA_048622675.1 Spirochaetota bacterium
GTTCATGGCAGCTCCCCATGGGGTTTCCATGGGGCTGGTGCCCCGGATTATGGACTGCATGCCCGGGTCAGGGATAATAGACCTGAGCGGGGACTTCAGGCTTAAAGATACCGGGGTTTACCGGCAGTACTATAAAAAAGAGCACCAGGCCCCCTGGCTTGTGGAAAAGTTTGTATACGGGCTGTCTGAGTTTAACAGGAATGCTGTTGCACAAGCAAGATATGTGGCCAACCCGGGCTGTTTTGCCACCGGTATTATTTTTGCTCTCTACCCTTTGTATACAGCAGAAGCTGTGAGAAGGGATGTGACGGTGACAGCTGTTACCGGTTCTTCGGGATCAGGGGAGCTGCCCAAAGAGGTTACCCATCATCCGGTAAGAGCAAAGAATTTTAAGTCTTACAAAATACTGCAGCACCAGCATACTCCCGAAATAGAGCAGTTTTTCAGAAACAGGTCCACCGACCAGAAGGTTGAAATTGGTTTTATCCCACAATCGGGTCCTTTTGTGAGGGGCATCTACACTACCGCGGTGGTGTATAATGGTGAGTTGGACCTGGACAAGGTAAAGGAGGCATATCTTTCGGCTTATGAAAATGAGAGATTTGTGAGGATTGTGGATGGCAGTCCTGAAGTAGCCGCTGTTTATGGTACCAACTATGTAGAGCTGTCCTGGTCCGGCAGACATGGTTTTGTGGTGTCCATGAGCGCCATTGACAACCTGGTAAGGGGGGCAAGCGGGCAGGCGGTGCAGAATATGAATATCATGTTTGGTTTCGAAGAAACCCTGGGACTGGAATTCCCGGGCATGCGGCCCTGAGCTTTTATACAGTGCCATTTATTTTGAACTGTAAGGAGAACCAGCATTATGCCGGAGAGTTTCGAAGAGATTAAAAAAACAGAGGACCTGTACCAGCTGGGTACCTACAAAAAGCTTCCTTTGTCCCTTGAAAGAGGAAAAGGAGTGTATGTATACGATTCTGGAGGAAAGGAGTACCTTGATCTGTATGGGGGACATGCAGTAGCCCTTACCGGTCACTGCCACCCCAAGGTGGTGGATGCTGTTGAAACGCAGGCCAGAAAGCTTGTCTTTTACTCCAACGTGGTGTATTCCGGGGTGAGGGCAAGAGCATCCCAGGCGCTGTTGGATATTGCCCCTCAGGGCATGAACAAGGTCTTTTTCTGCAATTCCGGTGCTGAGGCGAATGAAACAGCCATTAAGATTGCAAGAAAACATACCGGCAGAAGAAAGATTATATCCATGAAAAACGGCTTTCACGGCAGAACTGCTGGAGCACTCAGTGCTACCGACCTGGGCGACTACCGGAGCCAGTTTTCCCCCCTGGTGGCGGGCCATGCTTTCGTAGAATTCGGTAATATGGAAGAACTGGAAGCAGAGGCTGATAAGGATACTGCAGGTATAATCCTGGAGCCTGTACAGTCAATGGCAGGAGTGGAGGTTGCATCGGATGATTACTACAGAAGGCTCCGGAGCATCTGCTCACAGCTGGGCACTGTACTTATATTTGATGAAGTTCAGACGGGGTTTGGAAGGACCGGCTGCTGGTTTTTCGGTGACAGGCTCGGTATATCGCCTGATGTGATTACCCTGGCCAAAGGTATTGGAGGGGGAGTTCCCATAGGGGCTGTGCTGATCCAGGAAGGTATTGCACGGACCATCAGCCAGGGGGAGCATGGCTCAACATTCGGGGGAGGGCCCCTGGCTTCAGCAGCGCTTCTGGCCAACATAAGGGTAATAAAAGAAGAAAATCTGGTGCAGAATGCCGTCCGAATGGAAACGTATTTCAAAAAGCAGCTTTCAGGAGTATCCTGTGTCAAAAGGATCAAAGGCAGGGGGCTTCTTCTGGGGATAGAAATTGAGGGGGAGGCCGGAATGCTGAGAGACTATCTTTTGCAGAAAGGAGTTATTACCGGGACTTCATATAAAAAGGACTGCCTGCGGCTTCTGCCTCCTTTGATACTGAATCCGCAGGATGCACAAATATTTATTGGTGCCATGAAGCACTACCGGCCCGGATAATGCCCCCGGGGAGCTGCATATCTTATATGCGGCAGGATCAAGCATGGTAGAAGGGGTGTTCGGGTTTGGGAATTAAATATTTTATAGGGCAAAATTATGGAACACTTTATTACACTTTCAGATTATCCGGTAGAAATACTGGACCGGATAGTAGAAACAGCCGAAGAGATTAAGAACAGGAAGCTGCGGGTTAGCCTGAATGACCGAAGCATTATACTGGTGTTTTTCAACCCTTCTCTCAGGACCAGGACTTCTTTTGAGCTGGCAATGAAGCAGCTTGGCGGCAGTGTGGTTACCCTGAATGCGGGCGGGGATACCTGGAAGCTGGAGACCGGGGAAGGGGTGGTAATGGACGGGGACAGACCCGAGCATGTAAAGGATGCAGCCAGAGTGCTGGGAAGGTATGCCGATGCCATAGGTGCAAGGGCGTTTGCTGAAGGAAAAAACTGGGAAGAAGACCGTAAAGACCCCATAATCAATGCATTTGTGCAGCATTCAGGGGTTCCTGTAATAAACATGGAATCTTCGCTGTATCATCCCAACCAGGCCCTGGCGGATATAATGACCATGAAAGAGAAGTTCGGGCAGAACATAAAAGGACTACCGGTCACCATCACCTGGGCATATCACCCCAAACCCCTGCCTATGGCAGTACCAAATTCTATTCTTCTGGCCTGCTCCATGTATGGAATGGATGTAAGGTTGGTGAGGCCTCCTGGATACGATCTGGACCAAATGATAATGCAGAAAGCCAGGGCCCTGAGCGGCGAGGCAGGAGGAAGCATCTTGGTGACCGATAATATTGAACAGGCATTCCAAAACAGCTCTGTGGTGTACGCAAAGAGCTGGGGCAGCCTTCGCTATTACGGTGACGGGGAAGGTGAAAAAAACTACAGGAGAAAGTTCACGAACTGGATTGTGGATGAGGGGAAAATGTCCCTTACCAGCAATGGGTATTTCATGCACTGTCTTCCTGTAAGAAGGGGAGTGGTGGTTGAAGATTCTGTGATTGACGGAAAAAACTCCATTGTATATGATGAAGCTGAGAACAGACTCCATGCCCAGAAAGCTGTGCTTTACCATAAACTGGGAGTATGAATAATAAAAAGGTTTGCAGCATGGAAAACATAGGCATTCTCAAACAGGCCCTGCCCTACTTAAGGAGGTATAAAAACCGGAGTTTTGTGATAAAACTGGGCGGGGAGCTGGTGCAGAATATGGAAACACTGGAAGATATTGCTCAGGATATTTCTCTTTTGGCCCAGGTGGGTATAAAAATCATTGTGGTCCATGGTGGGGGGCCTCAGGCCACCGAGCTGGCAAAAAAACTGGGGATTATTCCAAGAATCGTGGAGGGCAGGAGGGTTACCGATAAGGATACCCTGGAAGTGACCAAGATGGTATTTGCCGGTAAGATAAATCACGAAATTCTAACTATGCTCCGTAAACATGGTTCCAGAGTAGTGGGGCTTTCTGGAATAGACGGGGATGTGGTCATTGCCCGAAGAAGGGCTCCTGTGGAAATGGTGGATTCTGCTACTGGAAAAAAGAACAATGTGGATTATGGACATGTGGGTGATATTAACAGGATTAACATCGAACTGCTGGAGATGCTGCTGGATAAAAACTATATTCCGGTAATATCCTCTCTTGCAGATGATGGAGAAGGAAATATCCTGAACATTAATGCAGATACAGTGGCCTCGCATATCGCAGTTGCAGTAAAAGCATTCAAATATATTACTATGACCAATGTGGAAGGAATATTGCAGGATGTAAATGATCCCTCCAGCAGGATATCATACATCTCTCCAAAGGGAGCAGGAAGGCTGATAAAGGAGGAGGTCATAAAAGGAGGAATGGTGCCGAAGCTTAAGGAGTGCATGTATGCAGTTGAAAATGGGGTAAAAAGGGTACACATATTAAATGGGTTTGAGAAAAACTCTCTGCTGCTGGAAGTTTTTACCAGGAAGGGAAACGGCACCATGGTATTGAGTGACCACGAAATAGAGGAATACCTGAAGACTGGATTTTAAGAGGAGTATTATGTGTCTATCAG
Source organism: Spirochaetota bacterium (assembly GCA_048622675.1). Taxonomy (GTDB): domain Bacteria; phylum Spirochaetota; class B62-G9; order B62-G9; family DRHN01; genus JBMCUI01. Next base: position 4,098 of record JBMCUI010000108.1, read on the forward strand.
AGAAGGTAGGCTGAAAAAATCTTTAAGCAAAGCGTTCCAGAGAATAAATTCCTCGATTTCTTTCGATAAAAAGCTGTACAGAGAGGACATAAAAGGCTCCAAAGCCTATGCACGGGCCCTGAAGAAGGCAGGAGTTATCACCCCGAAGGAGGAAACCTCCATACGCAGGGGTCTTGGTTCTATAGAGAAGGAGATAGAAAGAGGAGAGTTTACCTTCAGGGAAGAGGACGAAGACATCCACATGAACATAGAAAGGGCCCTGTTTGAGAAAATAGGTCCTGCTGCACACAAGCTGCACACCGGAAGAAGCAGAAACGAGCAGGTAGTGCTGGATGAGAGGCTCTATCTTCTGGATGCGGCCGATACCCTGGAAAAGAAGCTGAAGGGACTTTTAAAAGCCCTGGTTTCCAGGGCCAGAGAGGATCTACGGATAATTGTGCCATCCTACACTCATCTCCGCCAGGCCCAGCCGGTGAGCCTGGCCCATCTTTTTCTGGCATATTTTCATACCTTGCGGAGGGACCAGCAGAGGCTTGACGACTGCCATAAAAGGCTTTCTGTTATGCCCCTGGGCTCCGGTGCAGGAGTCGGCACTTTGTTTGACCTGGACAGGGATTTTCTCCGCCAGGAGCTGGGATTCGATGAGGTTTCCCGAAACTCCGTGGATGCAGTATCAACCCGTGATTTCATAGCAGAGTTCGAGTTTATCTGTGCATCTATTTTTGTAACTCTTTCCAGAATATCGGAAGACATGATCATCTATTCTTCAGATGAGTTTGGATACTACACCCTGCCGGATGAGCTTTCCACAACCTCTTCGATGATGCCCCAGAAGAAAAATCCCGACTCCCTGGAGCTGATACGGGGTAAGTCAGCCCGGATTATCAGCAACCTGGTATCCCTTCTGGTACTGATGAAAGGCCTTCCTTATACCTATAACCGTGACCTTCAGGAAGACAAGGAAGGGCTTTTTGATACCGTGGAAAACACCCTGGCCTGCGTGGAGGTGATGAAAGAGGTCTTTGAAGGGTTGGTTATTAATGAAGAAAAAATCAAAAGGGTGCTTGCATCGTCCAGGGGCTTTCTTTTTGCAACTGATATGGCAGACTATCTGGTAAGAAAAGGCATTCCCTTCAGACAGGCCCACCAGATTGTAGGCCAGGTAGTGGCCTATGCATCAGACAAAGAAGTGAATTTACAGGAAATTCCCCTGGAGCAGTATAAAAAGTTATGTTCCTGTTTTGAGAAGGATGTTTACTCCATTTTCGATTACACTCGATCTGTACACGCCCGTAATCTGAGGGGAGGCACCTCGCTCGAGCAGATCAGCGAGGAGATCAGGTCTGCTGAAAAAGAGCTGAGCGAGTAAACCTTTGACCAATTCTGAAATGAACAGTAAGGTTATTATTTAGCTTTCAATAGACATTTGTCCTTTATAATAATCAGGAGTGGAAAAATGCTTGAGCCACTTGCAGATTTAAACCCCGTTTTACAGGCACTGCTGGCAACGCTGTTTACCTGGTTTTTAACTGCGCTGGGATCAGCAGGTGTTTTTATGGTCAAGGGAATCAACAAAAATGTGATGAACTCAATGCTTGGGTTTGCTGCAGGGGTGATGATAGCAGCGAGCTTCTGGTCGCTTCTCGCACCTGCAATTGAAATGGCGGAAGGAGGAAATGTTCCTTCCTTTGTTCCGGCTGTGGTTGGTTTCCTTCTGGGAGGAGCGTTTCTCAGGCTGGTAGATAAAATTCTACCTCATCTGCACCTTGGACTATCAATGGATAAAGCTGAAGGGGTAAAAACACAGCTTGAAAGAAGCATTCTTCTGGTGCTGGCCATTACCCTGCATAATATACCGGAAGGCCTGGCAGTGGGAGTGGCTTTTGGTGCTGTTGCTTATCATCTGCCTGCAGCAACATTGGGTGGTGCAGTGGCACTGGCATTTGGTATAGGAATACAAAACTTTCCCGAGGGTATGGCTGTATCCATGCCTCTACGAAGAGAGGGGTTCAAGCGGAGCAGGGCTTTTTTTTACGGACAGCTTTCCGGAGTTGTGGAGCCCGCAGCCGGAGTTCTGGGTGCGGCTACGGTTATAATAGCCAGGCCCATTCTTCCCTATGCACTGGCGTTTGCAGCAGGAGCAATGATATTTGTAGTGGTGGAGGAGCTCATCCCTGAATCACAGAGAGAGGGAAAGACGGATATACCTACCATGGGAGCCATGCTGGGGTTTGCAGTGATGATGCTTCTGGATGTGGCCCTGGGCTGAAACTTTATTAGAAGATGATGTGGCTCTGTATATTTCAGGGGGCCAGGGGACCATCTACTGGCTGAGATTATTTTCCTCCCCCATACTGGCCTCCGCATCAGGGGCCCAGCTGGAAGCTTCCATTGTCTCCAGATAGTATCCCTCCTGGTCTTTTTTCCTGGAGGCGTGTTTTCCGTAAATGGGGTCACCTTTCCACCCATAGTTTTTTATCTCATCCTCATCATCAAATTGAACATGTTCGGTGGAGTAATAGCAGAGCCCGTCCACAAATGAACCTCTGCAGAGCAGGACCAGCTCGTCCTTGGTACCTGTGGGGCTGTAGTCAGTGATGAAAAAGGTGTTTCCCTCCTGTATGTACGTATTGTCTCCCCAGGCAACCACTATGTAATTACCCTTTTCCACATATGTATTTTCTTCATTGGTGATGAATGAGTCCTTACCATCAAGGTCAGTGACCATGAACCGGTCTACGTTTCCGCTTCTGGTTATATACAGCTCAACCCAGTCTTCTATCGGGCCCTCAGGGTCTTCATAGTCAATGTAATATTCTGTTATTATAGCCAGTGCATCATTCTCCGAAGGTCCACTGTGAAAACCCTGGTCGCTGTTAGGAGCGCCCGGTGTTCCGTATGTTTTATCTGCAAGGTTTACTGACTGCGTTTCTGTGTACCATGAATCCGGGTCCCAGATGGTGGTTGCTGCATAAGTATACCGGGCCATGGATGCTTTGGCCTCAGATGAGTTTATACCATAGGGATAAACCCCGCCGTCTCCCACTGTATCAAAAATATCTCCCTCATAATTTTTAAGCACAAATGGGCCAAACGTTGAGTTTGGCAGAGACAGGCAGGGGTCGGCAAAATCAGGAGATACCGTAAGGGCTGTTTTTTCTGAACCCAGGGTGTAATTTGAAATAAGAAAACTGGTCCCTGCTTTTATTTTACCGGAAAACATCAGCTGAATGCCTGGTCCGGCGGCATTTTCTATTATCCAGTTGCTGAGAAAAATATCCCGGTCTGTTGTATTGATAAGCTCTATGTATTCATCATAGGCGCTGGTAAGGGTACCTGCCCATGCAAGCTCGTTCATTAAAATATCCCCGGGCTGTGATGCAGGTCCTTCGTCCATAACGGTAATTTCCAGATATGCGGAGTTATTGCATTCGTCTTCTGCGATTATGGTTACTATGGTGTCATGAAAAACATCCGGCGGTGTGAGCAGCACATCCGTTCC
>JBMCUI010000109.1:0-7519 GCA_048622675.1 Spirochaetota bacterium
GGTATCCATGGAGCGCCTGATTGCTGATGGCCGCATCCATCCCGCCAGAATAGAAGAAGTCACCACAAAAGTTACTAAAGAGACCAATCAGCTTATCGTGGAAGAGGGGGAGAAGACTGTTTTTGATCTTTCCGTTCAGGGGCTCCCTTCAGAACTGGTGCAGTATATAGGAAGACTTTACTTCAGGACCTCATACGGGCAGAACATTCTGGCGCACAGCAAAGAGGTTACCAACATAGCTGGGATAATTGCCTCTGAACTGGATGCAGATGTGGAGCTGGCCAAAAGAGGGGGGCTTTTGCATGACATCGGCAAAGCGGTGATAACCGAAGGTGATGGCAGTCATGCTACCATTGGGGCTGAGCTTGCCCGAAAGTATGGTGAGTCACCGGAGGTGGTAAACATAATTGAATCACATCATAATGACAAAGAGCCTCAAACAGTGGAAGCAGTTATTGTTCATGCTGCAGATGCCATATCTGCCTCCCGCCCCGGAGCAAGAAGAGAATCAATGGACACCTACATAAAGAGGATTGAATCCCTGGAAAAGATTGCAGAAAACTACGAGGGAGTGGAAAAGTCTTTTGCCATTCAAGCAGGGAGGGAAGTGAGGGTCATTGTCAACAATGATCGAATAGACGATGCCAGGGCAAAAGAGGTAGCCCGGGAAATTGCCAGGAAAATAGAAAAGGAGCTGAAATATCCGGGCAGGATAAAGGTTACCCTGATAAGGGAAACTCGAATTGTGGAGTATGCAAAGTAACCTGGCGGCCCCGTAACTTCGCCCGAGGATTAGGACAGATTTTGGATAAACACTGCATCAATGTTCTTCTAATTGGAGATATAGTGGGTGAGCCGGGCAGGAAGGCTGTCTTTCTGTCGCTCTCCCGCATAATTCAGCAGAACAATATTGATTTTGTGGTGGCAAACGGAGAGAATGCTGCTGGAGGATTCGGTATAACCGGGAAAATCGCCAGCAAGCTCTACTCCTATGGCGTGGACTGCATTACCACGGGAAACCATGTGTGGAGAAATAAGGAAATATTCAAGGTAATCGATGGTGATCAGAGACTTCTCAGACCGGCGAACTATCCCAACGGTACTCCTGGCCGGGGGTGGAAGATAATAGAAAAGGGCGGTGAAAAATTAGCAGTGATTAACCTTATGGGCAGGATATTCATGGAGCCCCTGGAATGTCCCTTCAAAACTGCACGTAAGGAGGTTTCAGGTATTAAAAAGGAAACCAGGAATATACTTGTTGATTTTCATGGAGAAGCCACCAGTGAAAAAGTAGCCATGGGCTGGTATCTTGACGGGACAGCCAGTGCAGTAATAGGTACCCATACACATGTTCAGACTGCAGATGAGAGGCTGCTTCCAGGAGGTACTGCTTATATAACTGATGCCGGGATGACTGGCCCTTTTGATTCGGTAATAGGTATGAGAAAAGAAAATGCCCTGAAAAAGTTTACCACCAGAATTCCTTCCAAGTTCAGTGTGGCCAATGATGATATAAGATTAAACGGGGTAATAATATCTATTGACAGTAATACTGGAAGGGCCGGCCGGATATTCAGAATCAATGAGCACATAACCATGTAGAACCCATCAGGTCACCCCAGCATATTTTGACTCCCGGGATAAAATCTGATACTATTTTACAGGCTGTATACCTGGAGTTTTTTGTCCGGTATTCGGTCCCGTGGGAGTGCTGTTTATTCATGAAAAAAAGACTTGATGCACTGATTTTGCAGAAAGGGATGGCTGAGAGCAGACAAAAGGCCAGGGCTTATATAATGGCTGGCAATGTAACTGTAAATGGAACAACCATGATAAAGCCTTCTGCAATGGTATCAGAAGAAGCCGATATACAAATGAAACAGGCAGACAGGTATGTGAGCAGGGGAGGCTTGAAACTGGAAAAAGCCCTGGATCGGTTTGAGATAAACTCCACAGGTGCTCTGTGTCTGGATATCGGGGCTTCTACAGGAGGGTTTACCCACTGTCTTCTTCAGAGAGGAGCATTGAAAGTAGTAGCTGTGGATGTTGGGAAAGGCCAGATTGATTACACACTGAGAAAAGACCCGCGGGTTCATGTAGTAGAAAACTTCAATGCACGGTTTATAGATCAACTGGAGATGGAGGCGTGCCCACGGATTGTTACAGTGGATGTCTCTTTTATTTCTATCAGATTAATTTTAAATCCGCTTTTCAGGGTGGTTGACTTCCGTTCCCAGATAGTAGCCCTGATAAAACCCCAGTTTGAACTGGAAAAGCCGTATCCTGGATTCAACGGTGTAATAAAACAAAAGCCGGTTCATTTAGGAATTTTAAAAAAACTTAATAAATTTTTTTTTGAGGAAGGGTATACGGTGAGAGGTTTTACCTTTTCCCCTCTTAAGGGGCCCAAAGGGAATAGAGAGTATTTTGTCTACCTGCATAAGTCCCAGCAGCAGGGAAGCAAACTGCGGGAAGGCTGGGACGCTGTGGCTGAAAAAGCAGTGGAAGAATCATACTCAAGACTTACGTGAAGTTACGGAGAATGGTATGACCAAGTATATATTCGTTACCGGGGGGGTGTGCTCCTCTCTGGGTAAAGGACTAGCTGCATCTTCGCTTGGATGTATGCTGGAGCACAGGGATTATTCCATAAGCATCATGAAAATGGACCCCTACATCAATATCGATCCAGGAACAATGAGCCCCTACCAGCATGGGGAGGTCTATGTAACTGATGACGGTGCTGAAACCGACCTGGACCTGGGCAATTACGAACGGTTTACTTCCAGGAGCCTGTCCCGTCTTAACAGTGTTACTACCGGTCAGATATACAGCAAAGTAATAGAAAAGGAAAGGAGGGGGGATTTCCTGGGTAGGACCGTACAGGTCATTCCCCATATTACCAATGAGATAAAACGAAGGATAAGGATTATTGCAGAAAATGATAACTCCGAGATCGTGATAGTGGAGATAGGTGGAACTGTAGGTGATATTGAAGGAATCCCATTTCTGGAAGCCATCAGACAGTTCAGGCTGGATGTTGGTAGAGAAAATACCCTGTTCATCCACCTCACCCTGATTCCCATAGTGGGTGCAGCAAAAGAGCCAAAGACCAAACCTACCCAGCATTCAGTAAGCAAGCTCAGAGAAATCGGTATTCAGCCGGACATAATATTGTGCAGGACCAGTGTTGATCTAAGCAAGGAAATGAGAAGCAAAATATCGCTTTTCTGCAATGTAGAGGAAAGGGCAGTAATAGCTGCCCGGGATATTGAACATACCCTTTATCAGGTGCCATTAAATCTGAACAGAGAGGGGCTTGATGATATAGTAATTGAAAAGCTTGACCTGCTGAACAGAACCAAGAGCGGGCTTTCTGATTGGGAAGAAATTGTAAACCTGCTTAAAAACACCACTGAAACAGTAAGTATTGCTGTTGCCGGAAAATATACCGAGCTCCATGATGCCTACAAAAGCATCTATGAAGCACTGGTTCACGGAGGTATCGAGAATAAAGTCAAAGTAAATATTGTTAAGGTGAAGGTAGAAAATGTTGACGAAGGCAGGATGGATCAAATTTTTAAGGGTATACATGGTATTCTGGTGCCGGGCGGCTTTGGCGAAAGGGGGATTGAAGGAAAGGTTTTGACCATTAGATATGCCAGGGAGAAAGAAATACCACTGTTTGGAATTTGCCTGGGTATGCAGTGTATGGTAATTGAGTTTGCACGCAATGTGCTGGGATATAAAGATGCCAATTCCACAGAGTTTGATATAGAGACCTCCCATCCGGTCATTAGTTTAATGGAAGAGCAGGATGGGGTTAACAATTTGGGAGGCACTATGAGGCTGGGGCTTCAGCCAGGCAGAATAAAAAAGAACACCAGAATATACCAGGCGTACGGCCAGGAGATAATTAACGAAAGGCACCGCCACCGATACGAGTTTACAAATCGATACAGAGAGGAAATGGAAAAAAATGGTTTGATCATTTCTGTAATTTCTCCAGACGGAAAACTGGTTGAAGCAGTTGAGTACAGTGATCACCCCTGGGGAGCAGGGGTGCAGTTTCACCCGGAGTTCAGGTCCAAACCGGTAAAAGCCCATGTGCTTTTCAGAGATTTTATCAAGCACAGTATCCAACGTATGAAATAAGGCATATGTATATTCCACTAAGAGCAATCTATAGGCAGAAAAATGTGGAATAGTCTGCTGATAGCTGTTGTTTATATTATTGCTGGTGCTGGTCTGGCAGCAGGTGCCCAGAAGCCACCTTCCCATCCCCAAAATACCACCTCCGAGCAGGAGCCACTTCCTGAGTACGTGGTCTATGATGTAACTCATTACCACTACCAGAATGGACACCTCAGAGTTGAAATACGATTTGACCGCGGCGAGTTCTATTCCGAGGATAATCAGTTACATGTTGAAAATTGTAATTTTGTATATTATGATATAAATGGAAATGTGCTTTCCAGGGGCTCCTCCAAGCGGGCAGTTTTGTTCAGGAAAAACTCAGTGCTGATTGCCAGAAAAGATGTGAAGGTAGTCTCTGAGGTAAACCAGGCCACCCTGGAGACCCAGTATTTGCGCTGGAGCGGTGAAACAAACCAGTATACCACTGACGAGTTTGTAACCATAACCAGAAAGAACGGTGATTGGGTAAGCGGGGTAGGAATGGTAGCTGATGTGGCACTGGAGTATGTTGCCATTAAAAAGGATGTTAGAGGAAGTTTTATGCCTGATTGAGGAAACAAAACTGATGCGCACTGGTAGATTAATAGTTTATCTCCTGGTAATGGTTGTATGGGTCTGTACGAATGCTGTTTATGCTGATAATGAAAACCAGCAGCAGAAGATCCATTACGGTGGTGATACCTACACCATTGATTACAGAAATGAAATAATTTACGCCAGGGGAAATGCTTTTTTTGAAAAAGGAAAATATACTCTTGCTGCTGATCGAATACAGATATACTATGCGGAAACTGAAAAAAGACTGGAAGCCTATGGAAATGTAGTGCTGAAAGAACAGGGAGAAGCAGTAAGAGTGAGCGGCGACCATGGGACAGCATTTTATGGGGATGATATCTATATAATTGAAGGAAGTGCAGTTTATAGAGAAAAAGATACAACTATACAGGCACAACAGATAAAGAGCTCCGGGGAACAGAAGTACTGGTTTGATGGAGGGGTGAGATACACTGATCCTGGTTATGAAATATACTCTCAGTCTCTCAATGTATCTGAACAGGTGGCCGGGTTTGAGGGGGTGGAAAAGGCTTTATTTACTGCCTCAGGAGACGTAGTTTACTGCCAGTCCATTGAATATTTTTTGAACTCAGGCAATATAACCTTCCGGGGCCATACCTTGTATATTCAGAAACCTGATTCTGAACAACATAACCCTCTGATATCCCAGTCCGGTGCTTTGAAATACCTCAAGCAATCGCAGAGTTTTATACTGATGGACAGAGTATACATAGTAAACGGTCAGCTGGAGCTTTCTGCTCCGCTGGTCAGGTATTACCGGGACAGTGAAGTTATGGAGGCTACCGGCAGTGTGACAGCCTATGACGGGAGCAAGTATATATACTGCCAGAAGATAAGGATTGATGCTGGAGCAGGACAAATGAGCTTTTATAATTCAGTAAATGGGGTAATTTCCAGCAGCGGGGAGGGTGTCAGGTGAGAACCCCGGAGCTGGGCATGGAGAATGCCATAAAAGAAACTACCGCGATAGATGAAATGAACACCATTAAAGTAGAAGATCTGGTAAAAGTATACAGAAAAAGAAAGGTGGTAAACGAGGTAAGCTTTTACATAAACCAGGGTGAAGTAGTGGGGCTTCTTGGTCCCAATGGTGCCGGAAAAACCACCACCTTTTACATGATTGTGGGGTTCATAAAGGCAGATAGAGGCAGAATCATGCTGAACGGTACACCTATAACCGGTGTTCCCATGTTCAAACGTGCCAGAATGGGAATCGGGTATCTGCCTCAGGAGGCCTCGGTTTTCAGAAAATTGAATGTTGAGCACAACCTGCTGGCGGTACTGGAGAACACTTCTCTGGGCAGAAGACAACGCATAGAAAGAATGAACAGGCTCATCCAGGAGCTGGGTATTGAACATGTTAGAAAGCAGAAGGCATTTACTCTTTCCGGTGGGGAGAGAAGAAGGACTGAAATTGCCAGGGCCCTGACCACCGAGCCCAAGTTCCTGCTGCTGGACGAGCCTTTCGCCGGAGTCGATCCCATTGCTGTTTTTGACATACAGAGCATAATTGAGCGGCTCAAACAAAAGGGTCTGGGAATCCTTATTACAGACCATAATGTAAGAGAAACGTTGCGTATAACTGACAGGGCTTATATAATGAATGAAGGAGAAATACTCACTTCGGGCACCAGCGAGTACCTGGTTCATAATGAACAGGCAAAAAAGATATACCTTGGTCTTAATTTTACCATATAACACAGGAGCAACAGCGGAGCGATTACCTTGGACCTGAAACCTGAAATTCATGTTAAGCAGACTCAGAAACTTGTTATGACTCCACAGCTGCGGCAGGCTATAAAAATGCTGCAGCTGTCCAATATGGAGCTCAATGAAAGGATTGAACAGGAGCTGGAGGAGAACCCTGCTCTGGAGCTGGAAGAAAGTGAAAATGGATATAAAAATGAAGTTCTTGACAGCGAAATCAATTCTCAGGTAAACAACATGGATCAGAGTGGTCCTGAGGGCGAGTTTGACAAAGGATACCTGTATGAAGACCCTTCAGCCTACTCTGCTGACCGGAGCAGAGAGGACAAAAAGAGAGAGTTTTTAGAAGGAGCAGTTTCCAGAGCGCAGACCCTCAAAGAATACCTCAGGGAGCAGATAGGACTTATGGACCTGGAACCACAGGACTATGCCGCAGCGGAGATTCTTATAAGCTATATAGATTCAATGGGATATCTGACAGCAGACCTGGAAGAAATTTCCACAACCACCGGAATATCTCTGGAAGAGCTGGAAAAAGCACTTCAGGTAGTCCACTCGCTGGACCCTCCTGGGGTAGGGGCAAGAGATATTAAAGAATGTCTTTTGATTCAGCTCAAAAACAAACAGAATAATCCTGCTGCGGAGAAAATAGTTAATGAATGTTTAAATGAGATAAAATTAAGGAAGTTCAGCGAAATTTCCAGGAAAACCGGTATTCCTTTAGCCAAAGTTAAAGAAGCTTTCCATATTATTTCCAGTCTGGAACCCTATCCGGGACGAAACTTTTTTTCGGAGAGCATTGAATATGTAATTCCTGATATAGTGGTGAAAGAAATAGATGGAAAATTGGAAATAATTACCAATAATGATTTCATTCCCAGGATGAGGGTGAACAAGTATTACCAGAACCTCCTCAGGAGTGAAAATGTGGACAAAAGGGTCAAGGAGTTTGTTTCTGAAAAGCTCCAAAGGGCCAGGGGGTTCATTCATTCGGTTGAACAGAGGGGCAACACCCTTCTCAGAGTAACCAATGCCATAC
>JBMCUI010000110.1:0-7424 GCA_048622675.1 Spirochaetota bacterium
GGTATAGACAATTATCCCAATTTATCTGAGGAGAACCAATTGAACTACTGCATAAAAGATGCCCGTGACCTTAAAACTACTCTTATTGAACATGGATGGCAGGAAGGAGAAATAACCCTTTTGGAAAACGCCATAAGAAATGAAATTATAACTGAGCTTAACCTGATTGTTGAACAGGCTGAGGCTGGAGATTATATGTTTGTCTACTACTCAGGTCATGGCAACCGGTTTCCCGATACCTCCGGTGATGAGACAGACGGTTATGACGAAGCCATTATACCCTCTAACTATGATGGAGATACAGTGGGCCCCATCCTTGACGACGAGCTGGGAGCTATTTTCTCAAAAGCCAGGACCCAGAAGGGAGTATTTATATTCGACTCCTGCTTCAGCGGAGGGGTTATTAACAAGTCCATCACTGACCCTTTACTCACCAGCAGGTACTTGAATACCAGAGGCACCTCAGGCTCATCCGGGACCGGTGATATGGATGTGGCCAGCTTTCCGGTGATGACTGCTTCATCGCAGAACGAGGAATCGTATGAATCAAGCAAACTGGAGCATGGAATATTCACTTACACCCTTCTTGAAGCCATCTCCGGACTGAATGCAGATGCCAACTCAGACGGGCATATTACCATAAGAGAATTGTTCGATTATGCCGAAGATAATACAGAATATATTGCAGAATATTACTTTGGGGTATCACAGCATCCAAAACTGAGATTTATAGGAGACTTTGTTGACATCCTGGTAACTCGATAGGTGATAGAACCCCCTGAAAGGAGAGCATTTAAAATGAATGAAAACAGCTACCTGGGCAGGAGCCTGGAACGGGTGATTTTCATACTGGTTGTGCTGGTAATACTCCAGACCTTCTGGGAGGAGTTTGCCGTGTTCATGGGGTACAGCTTAAGGGTCCGCAAATATCTCCTTATTGCCAGCCTGGGGTTTGACCTGCTCTTCAGCATCGAGTTTGTGTCCCGGCTTATCGTTTCGGGAAGAAAAGCAATGGGTGGGCATTACATGGCCTACGAGGGAGGAGTTGCCGACCTGCTGGCATCCCTGCCCCTGCTGTTATTCCATTCCCTTCCTCTGGTATACATAATGTTTTTCTCTACCGATGCAGGGCTTCTTGCTTCAGTGAGTGGTCTGAGCACATTGCAGGCAGCCTGGATAATCAGCCTGGCCGGCCTGCTTCGGTTTGTACGGGTGTTAAAAATATTCGGAAAACTCAGGACCCTCTTCAGAATGACCCCCAGGTATCTCTACACGGGTACGGCTGTTTTCATAGCGGTGGTGATTGCTTCTCTTGCTGGTTTTTCCTGCATGGACAGGGGAACACTCCTGCAGTCCGCTTCCATGGAAACCAGAAAAATACTTGCCAATTATATTAAGAGCAGCCAGGAGCATGATTTTGAAAGCATTCTGGGCGGCTCCAGCACAGTGCTGATTATTAAAAAAGATGACATCCCTGTGTACCGAAGCATAAGCAGGCTGGACTTTGACAGGCAGTACTCAGACAATGACTATGATAAATCCACTATAGGTTCTTATGAGATATACTTCAGCACAAAAGATGCAAACCGCACCCGGGCTTTTATAAACATGCTTGCTTTTTCTGCTGTTCTGGGGAGCCTTCTAGGTATGGTGGTCCTGTACAGGCGCCATTTCAACAGGCATATATCCGGGACCACCGCTGTAATGCTCCGCGGATTCAGAAATGCCGGATACCTTACACCGGTGAGGATAAATGATGCTCGGTCCGATTTTGAAATATACCAGCTGGCTGACCAGTACAATCGCAAATGGCTTCCCCTGAAAAGAAAAATTCTGGAAATCAGAGGGAAACAGGGTTAGGTAATAAAAACAAATGACCAGCCGAAAATACCTCATTTAAACTATACTGAATGAGAGATAAACACTTCAAACCAGTAAAAAACCTTCCTGCAAAAAACAGCCGGGAGCCTGATCTGCACCAGGTCTACAAACACCTCTTTCAGCAGTCCCGGAAAGATTACCGGGCTGCAAGAACCAGAGAGACGTTTAAAAAGACCCTTTTGATGATTATTATGCTCTTCTCAGCAGCAGGGCTGTTTTTAATCATATTTTACTTTTCTTTTCTGGACCCCCGGCTGAAGCACCTCCATCAGGACCTCATTGCAGAAAGACGGAAAGTATCCACCCTGAGCAGCCGGGTGGAAGAGATGAAAGCTGTTCACCAGGAGTATAAATCACAGATCGAAGCATTTCAAAAGACCCTGGGTGAGCTGAAAATTGAAGACAATCTGGTGAAGGATGTAGACCTGAGCGATATCGTGCGCCGCAACCTCAATTCTATAGGAAGACCTTCTGTAGAATTCAGAAACCTGACCCGTGGGAATACCGGTATAAGGGAAACCGCCCTCACCTTTGACCTGGGCACCGGGGAGGAGCTTCCCTATGTGTACAGCGTGCTGAAAAAATTCAAGGTAAAAGCCACCATTTTTATCTCCAATGAGATGCCTTCCCTCAGTTACGGGGCCCTGTTCAACCCCGGAAACATCAACTACCTCATCAAAATGGGACAACTCGGCTGCGAGTTCGGGAACCATACCTGGTCTCACTACGATCTGAACAGGTCACTGCTGGAAACATCCAAGAACACAAGGCTCAGCCTGCTCTATGTAGCGGATGACGTTATGGACAGTGCTGATATTCAACTGGAGCTGGACAGGGTTGAAAAAAAATTCTACGAGCAGACAGGGTATAACCTCGCCCCATTGTGGCGGGTCCCCTACGGTGCCATCAATCACACCATTCTCTCTATTGCTGCCGAAGCAGGGTACCCTGCCCATGTATTCTGGTCTGCCAATAAAATGGGGCCGCTGGACTTTTACGATTACATAACAGACCGGTTTATTACGGTCAAGGACCCTGGAACCGGAACATATTACAAAAAGACCAATCCCTACTATTTCACCTCCGGAGAAATGCTCAACAGGCTCAAACAATGGGAAAAAACAGACCCACACGGGCTAAACGGGGCCATCGCTATATGCCACCTGGGGACTTCCAGAAAAACCGACAAAATAATAAAAATACTTCCCCATTACATTTCCTATTTTCAAAATAAGGGCTACCGGTTTGTGACTGTATCCCGCCTGATGGAAAACCTCTAACATAATCAACCATATACCCCTTATTTCTTATTCGAATAAATATCAAAGTAATACAACAACGAGCACATGGTCTTTGCATCCATTATCCGGTTTTTCTGTATCATTTCCCGGACCCGGGTTTGGGTGAATGTTTTGACCAGCAGGTCTTCGTCTTCCTCAGGACTTCCGCCTGTGGTATGTATGCTGTTTTCATTTGAGATGGATGCAATAAATAGGTGGAATTTTTCATCCATTGCACCTGGGGAAAGAAAGAAAGAACAAGAATATTCCATACTTTCCGGCTCCACCCCTGTCTCCTCCTGTAACTCCCTGTGGGCGGTAGCTGCAGGGCTTTCGTCTTTCTCTACCATACCTGCGGGAATCTCCCACAGGTAGCCGTCACTCCCCTGCCTCACTGCAGGATACCTGAACTGCTTCACCAGCACAATACTGCGGTGAGGATTGCATACCGGCAGCACTCCCACCGAGTCTCCCCTCCGAATAACGTACCTGGTCCTCTCCGGTCCCATACTGCCGTCAAACTGCTCCCATGCTACCCTTGATTCTTCTATCTTGAAAAAACCGTCAAAAGCTCTGGTTCGACCTTTTATTTCAACTCTCACTTAAAACTCCCTTTATGTATTTTTAGTACCTGCGTGTTGGTTCTGTTTTTGCTCTGAGTACCGGAAGGTGGACGCCCTCTTACCGGAGAGGGAGGCCCCTCAATTCTTTTTTATCCGGAGTTCTCATCCGGGCTTAAAACAGCAGCCTGTACCCTTTTTTTTAATCTGTTCAGTCTCTTCTCCAGCTCCTGTTTATACTTTTTCAGCATATGGGTATCCAGCTCCCACATCACCTCCATCCTGCGAACCCTCTGCCAGGCCCTTTCAGTATAAGAGAGGGCCTTTTGGAGGTTTTTCAGCCTGTGTTCGTAAATTTTTGCAATTTCGGTGCATGCAAAAATAAACTCCGACAGCCGGCCTGCCTTTTGGGCCATGGCCTCCATGTAAACCAGGGCATTCCCAAAGCTTCCCTCCCTTTTAAAAATAAGGGCCAGCCTTTTCAGTGCATCGGTGTTCTGGTTGTGCCGGTCCAGGATGCTCTTCGCCTCGCTCCGGTAGTTGCTGCACAAAAGCATGTCTGAAACACTGAGGGGGTTGTATTCCCGGCTGATTCCTGGGGCTCCAGAAATATCGGGTGTGCCGTATACCTCTTTTGGCTGACCATTTCTCTGGCCGTTTATCTCTGAGTTGATAAGGTGGAGCTGTTTCAGAAGAAGCGCTGCCAGGGACAGAACATCGGTTTTATTGTGCCTGAAAACCCCCAGGAGCTTTTCAGTAACGTCCTGGTGCTGCAGGTACTGAAAATAAATCTCGGGGACCAGATAACCGGGAATATCCTCCCACCGGTTCACCCCCAGGGCCATCTTTTCCACTGTCTGGAGGCAAAAATCCGAAAAGATCCCCTTCCATATTCTCCTGGACGGATAGAGAAGGTCCAGGTGCTGCGGGTCAGACCTGTCAGGAGAAAAACCGTTCAATATGCAGCGATTTTTTACCAGGGGGTAGTCAAAACACTTTCCGTTATACGAAACCAGCACTCTGTCTGCATTAAGCCCTTGTGTTAGAACCTCCAGAAAAAGCCTTTCCGAAGAAAGGTTGTTGAGAAAATACTGTTTCAGGTGGACTTCCTGGCCGTGAAACCTCAGCAGCCCCACCAGAAATACATACGTTCCTGCTCCTGTGGACAGCCCGGTAGTCTCGATATCAAAAAACACCAGGTCTTCCAAACAAAGCTCCTGGGCCGGCTCCCCGGCAAGTGCGGGAAACAGAACCTTCAGCGCACTGAGGTCCACCCCCAACAATTGCCCCAGGGAAGCTTTGCCGTGAATATGGCTGGCAGGGAGTATACACCCAACCTCCATTATGGAGGCCTGCCCATCCTTGATTATGTTCCCTCCCAGCTTTTCCCTGACCACCTCCAGACCCGGGCCGGGCCCCCGTGGTGCAGGGTTGGACCGTTCCGGTTCCCTGGTCCTGTGAAAAAACTCCAGCCTACCCACCGCCTGACCTCCGGTTGAAAATAAGAATTTCTGCGCTATCTTTCTTCGGAAACCCTCTCGCCTGAAACAATCTTATTCAGAAACCTGCTCACAAGCGGTTTATTAAACCGCTCAGGTCCCACGCACGAAGGGCACCCCTGCTGGCACTGACACTCCTGCACCCTCTGCAGGGAAGAGCCGATTATCTGCTGTTTCAGCCTGAAAAGCCTGTCAGCAAGCCCCACTCCCCCCGGATACCGGTCGTACAAAAATACTGTTGGCAGACCTATTACATTTTGCTTGAGGTTCTCGGAAACACCTATATCCCTGGGGTCTGTCATAACGAACAGGGGGCTTATATTCTTGAGCAGATTTGAAACAGAAAGCAGCAGACTCTCACACTCATCTCTGGAAAGCCCCGCAAAAAGCTCCCCTGAAAACGAAAGTACCAGGCTCCGGGTGTGTATTTCCGTGGAAGGAAGGTTAATTTCCCCCCATCCGATATTTTCGTGAGTGCCGAATTTGATCTTTTTATATTTTACTGCAATGGTCCTCACCAGTACTTCGGAAAGAAACCCCCTGCAGGGGCCGAAGTTCTCCTGGTCCAGGTGCTCCAGGATTTTAATATCAGTCTTGGTCTCAGCATCGGTGTAGTAATTGGCATCCGACCGCTCTACATAGGCTATCTGCTTGTCCCAGTCCAGCCTCACCACACAGTACTGCTGGCTTTCATGAATATATACGGCGTTCTCATGCAGCAGGACAGGGACACTGGCCCTGTCCACCTCCCCGATCACCCTCTTTTTGCCCTGGTCCATCTCCACAATCACGAAATTGCCCACATCAGCACTGCGTATGGACACATTCTCAGCCGGGTAGGAGCGCTCCTGCCAGTGGTATACATCCTGCTCCCGGTGCAGAACATCCTTCTGTTCCAGGTATTCCAGGATATCCGAAACATCTTCCTCCCCGAACCTGTCGCTCTGCCTGAAGGGCAGCTCGAAAGCAGCACACTTCACCTGGTCAACCAGAATGTACACATTGGATGGATTGATCAGGGCTGCCTCCGGTGTCTTTTCTATAAGGTACTCCGGGTGCTGGGCTATGTACTGGTCCAGAGGAGAGTTTGAAGTTATAAGGATGGACACACTGGTGGCATTTTTTCTGCCGCTTCTTCCTGCCTGCTGATGAAAAGAGGAGACCGAACCGGGGTACCCGGCCATGATGCTTGCATCCAGGCTGCCGATATCAATTCCCAGCTCCAGGGCATTGGTGGAAACTATTCCTCTCAGGCTGCCGTCTTTGAGGCCCTGCTCTATCCGCCTCCTCTCATTGGGAAGGTACCCACCCCGGTAGCCCGCTATCTGCCCTGCCCTGCCCGGCATCCACTTCTTCAGGTAGGAGAGGATCACCTCGGTATTGAGCCTGCTTCTGGCAAAGATTATGGCAGCAGCGTTGTTTTTTATAAACCGGTTTGCTGTCCGGTAGGACTCCAGCACCACCCCCCGGCGTATTCCCATGTGGTGGTTCACTACAGGAGGATTGTAGATGATGTAGTGCTTTCTTCCGGAAGGAGCCCCGTTTTCTGATATAACCCTGGGAGGGGAGCCGCATATATTTAAAAAAAGCTGGTCAGGGTTTTCTATGGTTGCAGAAGAGGCGATGAATACCGGACTGGAGCTGTAAAACCCGGCAACCCGCAGCAGTCTTCTCATCACATTTGCCAGGTGGCTGCCGAATACTCCCCTGTAGGTGTGAAGCTCGTCCAGCACAATATACTTCAGTCCGTCGAATATCTTCACCCACCTGGGATGGTTGGGAAGTATTCCCGCATGCAGCATATCCGGGTTGCTGACAATGATCCGCCCGTTCCTCCTTGCTGCCTGCCTTATAGAGGAAGGGGTATCCCCGTCATATATGTACATCTTTACATCCGACAGCCCGAAAAGACCGATTCCTTTGATCTGGTCCTGGCTTAATGCCTTGGTGGGAAAAAGATAGAGGGCCTTCCAGTCAGGGTTTTTTAAAAGCCCGTCCAGTACCGGTAAATTGTATGCCAGGCTTTTACCAGAAGCAGTTGGGGTGGTAATGACCGTGTGGTTTCCACCGGAAATGCTGTTGTAGGCCTCTGTCTGGTGTATGTACAGCTCCCGGATGCCCTCCCTGTGGAGGTAGTCTTTGAGCTGATGATGCAGCTCCGGAGGAACCTGGGCCAGCCTGGGAGGCTGGGCCTCTTTTATCCC
>JBMCUI010000111.1:0-7372 GCA_048622675.1 Spirochaetota bacterium
GGATAGCCTGGCTCATATTATGGGTAATCATCACAGAAGTAAGTCCGTATTCATGTATAAACCGGGTGGTCAAATCAAGCACAATCTGAGCGTTTTTGGGGTCCAGGGCTGCGGTGTGCTCGTCAAGAAGTATCAGCTCCGGCCTGGACAGCACCATCATGAGCAGGGTCAGGGCCTGTCTCTGGCCTCCTGAAAGCAGTGAAACATTGTCCTTCATCCGGTATTCCAGGCCCATATCCAGCTGTTTCAGCTGCTCCCGGAAGTATTCCCTCATTTTATTATTCAGGCTTATTTTTAGACCTTTAAAACCTTTCTTATAGCACACCATCATGTTGTCTTCAACAGTCATTCTGGATGCGGTCCCCATCATGGGGTCCTGGAAAATCCGACCTATATATTTTGCTCGTTTGTATTCAGGATGACGGGTTACCTCATTGTTATTTACGAATATCCTTCCACTGGTGGGGAAATAGGTGCCGGAGATAATGTTGAAAAGAGTGGTCTTTCCGGCACCATTGCTTCCAATTATAGTGATAAAATCCCCTTCCTTCACAAAAAGAGAAACATTGCGAAGGGCACAGGTCTCGTTTACTGTACTGATGTTGAAATACTTGGTAATATTTTCCATTCTGATCATAGTGCAACCTTTTTCTTCCTTCCATAGCCGAACTTGGTCATGATCAGCGAAAGAATAATCAGAAGACCGGTGATAAGCTTCAGGTCATTGGGAGTCATATTGATATAGTACCCATAGTACCGTCCTGCATACATTATTCCTTTGAATAGAATTGAACCCAGGACCGCACGTACAGCCAGGAGGCTGATCCTGTTGGATTTGATAAGAAACTCCCCTATCATAACCGAAGCCAGGCCGGAGATAATTATCCCCTGGCCAAGGCTTATATCAGCAAATCCCTGGTATTGAGCAGCAAAAGCTCCGGATACTCCCACCAGTCCGTTGGATACACCAACCCCAATCATTTTCAAGTATTCCGGATTGACTCCCTGGGTAATCACCATCTGCTGGTTGCACCCCATCGCTCCCAGTGTTAATCCCAGATCTGTGTGAAAAAAAAGAATAAAAATCCCGATTGTCACTGCTGAAACCAGCATGAAGAATGCCAGTATAGCATAGTTTTCAGGCAGAATTCCACGGGTAAGGAAGGTTACTTTGATGAGGATGGTCTCATGGTCAAGCAGAGGGAGGTTTGCCCTGTTTCCCAGCACCCTGATATTGATGGAGTAGAGCATAGTCATGGTGAGAATACCGGCCAGCAGGTTGGGCACCTTGAGTTTGTTATGGATTACTGCGGTGACCATTCCAGCCATTATTCCTCCGGCAAGTGCCATCAGCAAAGCAAGCCACATATTGTTTCCTCTTACTATCATAACAGCCATAATAGCCGCACCCAGAGGAAATGAGCCGTCCACTGTCAAATCGGGAAAATCCATAATCCTGAACGTAATGAAAACCCCCAGGACCATAATCCCGTAAATTAAACCCTCTACAAGTATCCCCTCTATCATCAATCGCCCTGCTACTAGGACCAGTTTCGAGTTTTAATCCTCAAGTTAACCTCGAAACTCTCCAAAATATAAGCTTTTACCATACGATAAGTTTATTGCCTCAGAACTGACGTATGTCATGGCCTCTGTACGAAACTCCGGATTGCTCCTCCGTTAGTGAATATGACTGATTAAACAATACAGAGGCCATGGTACATACTTTTTATGAACTTATAATTTTTTCAGCTCTCCGTCTTCTATTACTGTGCTTGCATTTTCCATCACGCTCTGAGGTATGTCAAGACCAAGATCTTCTGCCACATCCAGGTTGATCAGAAGTTCAACATCCGAAGGATCGGTCATAAACCTGGTTGGAATATTTTCGGGGGCCTTCCCTTCGATTATTTCAGCAATCAGCTTTCCAGTGGCCCTGCCCATTTTATAATAATCGAACCCCCAGGCAGCAAGAACATCAAATTTTTCTGCTGAACTCGGGTCTGCGGACATTACCGGTACATCATTTTTCATAGACACTTCGGTAAGAGCACTCAACGCAGAAACTACGGTGTTGTCGGTGCTTACATAGAGGCCGTCAACCTTGTCTATGATGGTCTGGGTGGCCTGCTTCACTTCTGCTGAATTGGTCACTGTAGCCTCCACGAATTTAATTCCCATCTGTTTGCAGGCCTCTTTTGCCATATCAGCAAGAGTCCGTGCATTTGCTTCACTGGAGCAGTACACATGCCCCAGCTTCTGAATGGGGGTTATTTTGTTGAGAAGTTCTATCTGCTCCTTTACCGGAGTCATATCGGAAACACCGGTAATGTTCTGTTCCCCCTTGTCCAGTGATTTGACCAGGCCTGCACTTACCGGGTCGGTAACTGCAGTATATATCACCACCGTATCAGTACCCTTAAAGGCATTGGCCAGGGCCTGGGAGGTAGGAGTGGCAATACCCACTGCGATTCGTACATTTTCCGATTTAAACTTGTTTGCTATGGATGCCGCAGTACTCAACTCACCATTGGCATTTTGAAGATCGTATTCAAAGTTATACCCCATTTCATTAAGCTGGTCCTGAATGCCCTGCTCTACTGCGTCAAGGGCCGGGTGGGAGACAATTTTGGCAATGCCAATCACATTCTTCTCCGGTTTTCCACCGGCAAACGCCAGAGAGGTACACACCGTAAGAGCTGCAGCTAGGATAATTACAAAAACTTTCTTGCCCATTTTACACTCTCCTAATTTTAAAATTTTTCAGTTGTCCGGAGAAGCAGTCCTTTTCAGCAATACTTCCTCAGCTATTGAAAGGAAAGCAATCCCAGGGAAATTAAAAAATATACTAATAAAAAATTAGTTTTTGGTAAAGATATTAATACCTCGCAGCAGGTATTTCAGTGTCTGATGGTAATCATATAATTTCTCAAAGCAGCTCATACCGAGTCAATGGAGGTTGACTTTCTGCCCATATTCCATTAGTGTATACTATAATGTTTAATTCAATTTGCCCATCCTGAAAAAAAACCAGCCAGGTGGACGCAGTGGCGTGCCAGATATACTAGTCTGCAGGCCGTTCTATCCAACTGCAGCCGCCTGAAAACCAATCAAACAGGAGGAAGACGTGAGCGGAATAGCAGCAGGGTTTGGGAAACCTGTAAAAAAAGACATAGAAAAGATGTTTGAAAAAATAGCCCATCGGGGAAATTATTTGTCCGGGATTGTACACAATAACAAAACAATTATGGCCCAGAATTATCTCAAAGCTGATGCAGGCAATGCAGAAAAAGATTTTAAACCGCCGGTGGGGTCTTCCCAAAACCAAAACCTGATGATTTGCTACGACGGGCAGATAGGCAATCTTACCCAGCTGGCAATGGACTTCAATATTCCATCGGGCCCTTTTAAGGAAGAAAGACTTCTCCTTACACTCTACCAGAAACTCGGCAGAGATATGTTCAGGTACCTGGACGATGCCATATTCTCGTTTATTATCTCTGATGGTGAGAATATTTTTGCAGCCAGGGACCTCCTTGGTATAAAAACCCTTTTTTACGGGCGGAAAGATGATACTATATACTTTTCTTCCGAGCTGAAAAGTATAGTGGAGGTTGCCGATCAGGTATACGAGTTTCCTGCTGGTCACTGGATGGACAAAAACAGAAAGTTTGTCAGGTTTGCAGATCTTCCCGAGAAGCCTCCACAGGAGCAAAAAACCGACCTCAACCAGATAGTAGAGGATATCAGAAACATCATAGAGCAGAGCATCAGGAACAGGGTCCACCTGGATGAGCACACCGGAGCCCTGCTCAGCGGGGGGATGGACAGCAGTGTTATTGCTTACCTGGGAAGCATGCTCTATAAGGAAAAGTTTGGTAAAGATGCCAGGCTCAAGACATATGCTATTGGTGTGGGAGAAAGCGGTGATATTAAAAATGCCCGCATCATATCCAACCACATCGGCTCTGATCACCACGAACTTCTGGTAAACCTCGACCAAATTCTGGAAGTTATTCCAGAAGTAATATATTACCTGGAGTCCTTTGATCCTTCTCTGGTGAGAAGTTCCATATCAAACTTCCTGATATCCAAATATGCAAAGGACCAGGGCATTGAAGAGCTGCTGTCCGGAGAAGGCGGTGATGAAATATTCTGCGGCTATACCTATTTAAAGAGGTTTCCGCTCCAAGAAATGTTTTCCCGTCAGATGGAGTGCCTGAGATTTCTGCACAACAATGCTTCTCTAAGGCTTGACCGAATGAACCAGTGCCACTCAGTAAGGGTTGTAGCACCACTGATTTCCGGCAGACTTCTTTCTTACACTATGAGCATACCTCCGGAATACAAGCAGAAGCCTGAACAGAATAAAAAAATAGAAAAATGGATATTTCGGAAGGCGTATGAGCCTTTTTTGCCGTCTGCAATAACTGAAAGAATAAAACAGGAGTTTTCCCAGGGCTCCGGCTCTGCTGCTGTGCTCCCCAATCATTTTGAAAAACAAATAGATGACCAGCAGTTTGCCGAAGCTCAGAAAAAATTCCCCATGGTGAGAAGCAAGGAGGAGCTGTACTATTTTAATCTGTTCACCAAATACTTCGGCACCACAAGCGCAGTTAAAACTGTGGGCCAGTGGATAACACTATAAGCTGACTCAGGATTCCCTGATGGTCCCTCTGTTTTCTATCATGTTACATTGAAGCAGCTCTTATACAGCTTCTGTACATCTTCGGGCTGCGGCTGTCGGGGATTGGTTCTGGCATTAACATTATCAATGGCCCTGCTGCACATTGTCTTAAGGTCCTTTCCTCTTATTCCAATCATCCTGTTTTTCAAATTATATTTTTCAATCAGCCTTTCTGCCCATTCCACCATATCATTTCCGGTGCCCACCAGGTTGTCCAGCCTGTTCATCTTATGCCGGCAAAGGGGACGGTTGTAACCAAGAACATGAGGAAGCAGAAAAGCATTGACCAGCCCATGAGCAGTGTTGTAAAAACCGCTGACCTGATGGGACATGGCATGGATCAATCCCAGACCGGCATTTTCCATAGCTGCACCAGCCATAAAAGAGCCCAGCGACATATTGCATCGGGCCGTGATGCTGCTGCCTTCTTCCACCGCTTCCTCCAGGGATTCTACAATCAGAGAGACCGCCCCGTATGAAAGCAACTCCGAAAACCGGCTGCTCTGCTGAGAAAGGTAAGATTCTACAGCATGGGTAAGAGCATCCATTCCTGTCATTAATGTTACCAACGGAGGAACACTTACGGTAAGAAGGGGGTCAATAAGTGCCATAAAAGGGGATACCAGGGGATTTCCCACTGATATTTTTTGTTTTGTTTTTTTGTTGGTTACTACTGCCCAGAAGTTCACCTCTGTTCCGGAACCCGAGGTGGTGGGAACAAGAATGGTTGGCGGCGCCTTGGATACCATTTTATTCTGCTGGACAAGCTCCATCAGGTCCTCTGACCCGTTGGAGTAGCAAATACCGGCTGCTTTGGCGGTATCGAGGGTACTGCCTCCCCCCAGGCCTATAATGACATGTGGTCTTGATTGTTTAAGGAAGCCCACACAGTTCTTTACTGACTGTATATCCGGGTTTTCTTTGACCCCGTCATAAACGTTGACTTCCACACCTGAGCCGGCAAGTGAGGTAATGGGAGCATCCAGCATTCCGGACTGTTTCCTGCCGGCAGTGACCACAAAAACTGCTTTTTTAAACCCGTTATTTACCACTTCTTCACAGAGGTCCTTTATTCTGCCTGGTCCAAAATCAACTTTTGTGGGCAATAGAAAATCATAATTTTGAGAATGAATTTTTTCCTCCTTAATTACGTAACGTTTTGTTAATCTGAATGGATAAACAGTGCTGATTATGATAGAATATATATAATAACATAATCAAACCTCTACCAGTAAAATACATTTATACCTGTGACGATATACCTGCTGTCTGGATTAATGAGCATCACTCAACCTGGGATGTTCGGTACGGTTATGTTGAAGAAAACTCTCAGAAATTGGGAAAGGCGGGAAAACAACTGTTATGAACAGAAAAAACCTCTTCATCGTACTAAAATTGGCTATTATGGTAATGGTACTGTCAGGCACAGCTCGCATCTTACCTGCAGCGCATTTCCAGGTAGGCGAAAAACTGAAGTACGCCATCTATGCAGCCGGAATCAAAGTAGGGTACCAGCTCATTGAACTGGAGGATATTGAAACCTACAACGGAATGGAAGTCTTTAAACTCAATGGACATTCCAAGACAAGCTTCCTGGTAAGTCTGGCATATCGTCTGAATGACAAATGGGAAATCATACTGGACAGGGATACTCTTCAGCCAATCAGAATAGAAAAAGATATGGTGGAAGGTACTGAAAAAGGATTTGTGGTGTATCAAATCGATCAAAAAAACAGACAGGTGGTCATAAATTACACCAAAAAAGATGATACAAAGTACCTTGCAGCTGAAAACGATGTATATGATTTTATCTCTATGGTGTACAAATTTCGGAGCATGGCCACTGATTACTCACACTATGGCGATGAGATTACCTTCGATTTTCTGGAGCCTGATTCCCTGAGAACTGTAACCTTTGTAAACAAAGGTCTGGAGAGAATCGAAGTTCCGAAACTCTCCCGTAACAGAAAGTATACAGTGTACAGATACAGGCAGGTCCAGAAACCTCACATTGAGTTTTTTGTAAGCAATGATAAAACCGGTATTCCACTTAAAATGAAAGTCAATGCCAGACTTACGAAAAGACTCAGTATTAAAATCGAGGTTTTCCTGGATGAATACAATGTTCAATAATCACTGCAGCTCAAGAAGAGACAATTAAACATTAAACAAAAAGCGTATTATATCACCATCCTGCACCATGTATTCCTTGCCCTCGGAGCGGAGCTTGCCTTGTTCACGTACTGCCGGTTCCGAACCTGCTTCCATCAGGTCACGGTAATTGTATACCTCAGCCCTTATGAACCCCTTTTCAAAGTCCGAGTGGATTTGACCTGCTGCAGCAAGCGCGGTAGAACCACCTGGCAGGGTCCAGGCCTGAAGCTGGGTCTCGGCGGTGTAGTAGGTAATCAGGCCAAGCAGTCGGTAGGAAGCTTTTATCAGTCTTTTCAGGCCGGATTCCTGCAGTCCCATTCCCTGGAGAAACTCCTGTTTGTCTTCTGGAGGCAGCTCTGAAATTTCTTCCTCCAGTTTTCCGGCTATGGCAAGAAACTCCGAATGCTCCCTACTGGAATAATCCACCAATTTCTGTACTGCCAGGTCATCCACCGAAGCCTCATCTACATTGGCACAGTACAGCACAGGCTTCAGTGAAATAAGCCCGTATTCCCTCAGAAGCTGTTTCTC
>JBMCUI010000112.1:0-7346 GCA_048622675.1 Spirochaetota bacterium
AAAGGGAAAACTCCTTTCTTTTTTTCTCACAATCACAACATAGTTCATTATATGTGGATCTGGTGGGGTATACTGGTACTGGGATGCATCTGGCTGGCAGAAGCGTGGTTATTCTGGCACCATCACCGGCCTATGTTTCTCTCCAGGCTGCTGGTCCGCAATAGATACGGAAAATTCTGGACTGCTTTTCATAATGCCACTCCCGGTCAGTGGGCTGCAACCTGGGCCCTGGCAATTCCTCCCTATATCTTGTCCATTACCGGCCTTTTTTTTATGTCGCTGGCCTTCAATGTACACATACCTTTTTTAGAATTTGTAGGGATTTCTCCCCTGGTAGTGGCAGTCCTGGATATGCCCATTGCCTTTGCCGGGTTCGGCACCACCACCATGGCGTTCAATATATTCTTCGGGGAATACGGTTCCCCCCAGAATATCGCTGCCCTAACTCTTTTCTACCCGTTTGTCCGTGCTGTACTCAGGGCTGTAATTGGCCTTATCTCCCTTCAACCTGCACTCATGGAAATACACCTGCTTTTACAAAAACCTGAGAATAAAACCGGTTAACGATTAAAGCAGCTGCCGGTGTAATACACCCCCTTCTTCAAAGTAACTTCACCAAAGTTACTTTGGGTTGCCCAGCTGCCCCGCTGGCTGTGCACCCCGGCTTTTAAGTAACCTCACTAAAGTAACTTTAGGTTGCTCAGCCGCCCCTGGCGGCTCACCCCGGCTTTTAAGCAGCTCTTTCTTCTTCTCTTTTCCTTCTTCTATAACCCAGACTTCTGACTACCCAGCCTACCAGTATGCCTGCTACAAATACTAACAGAATCATTACCGCCCTGGAAACCGAAACATTCCATGCATAGAACTGAATATCCACCATCTGAGAATTCTGGACCATGAAAATTATTACCAGTGCTCCAATAATTATGCCCAGTATAAACCGCATATTCTCCTCCTTTCTTTTTTCATTAAGGATTATGTTGATATCTTATTATGATTTGTATCCTCCTTCTATAGATTGTCCATAATCTATTTTTTCGCCATTAATTTGTTTTGGGAGCATAATTTTATATTAGTAAAACTACTCAATAATTACAAAAGGCACCTATGGTATAAAAGACCTAATAAAAAAAGTCCCGCAACCCTTTGAGGCAACGGGACTTAGCCAATTAGCGGGGGCAGGATTTGAACCTGCGACCTTTGGGTTATGAGCCCAACGAGCTACCAACTGCTCCACCCCGCGTCTATATCCATTTCTAAGATATTAAATTACAGCTATTTGTCAAGGGATATTTAACAAATCACCCTATAATAGGTACACTGCTCCCGCAGTTTTTGCACTTTCCCTGGCTGCAATTTACCTTCTTTATGCTGTACCCCATCCGTTCCACCAGCACAGCACCGCAGTTATGACAGAGAGTGTTGCCTGCTCCACCTACATTGCCCAGATATACGTATCTCATCTTCATCTCAGCCACATGTTTGAGCGTTTGCAGGGTCCTGACCGAAGTGGGAGGAGCCTCAAACTGATACATGGGAAAATAAGCTGAAAGATGGTAGGGAATGTCCGGGCTCAAAGAAGAAAGAAACCCTGTAAACTTTTCCATTTCTTCCCCGCTGTCATTATACCCGGGGATTACCAGGGTAGTAACTTCAAGTATAATATCAGGATGCCCTGATATTTCTGTAATAGTATCCAGTACCGGCTGAAGCTTTCCTGAAATAATTTTCCGGTAAAATTGATCGTCCATGGATTTTAAATCCACATTAAATGCATCAGCATAGGGAAGGATTCCTTTCAGGGGCAGCTGGTTGACATATCCATTGGTAACAAACACATTTTTCAGGCCCCTTTTTTGTGCCAGTATGCAGGTATCCCGAACAAATTCATACCAGATAAACGGCTCGTTGTAGGTATAGGCAATACCCACTGAACCGCGGGCTACGGCGAACTCTACAATATCCTGCGGTCTGTAGTAATCGGTAGGATGATCGGGGTTCTGGGATATACCGTAATTCTGGCAGAACCTGCACTTCAAGGAGCAGCCCACGGTGCCTATCGAAAGTATGTGGGTACCCGGAAAAAAATGGTACAGGGGCTTTTTCTCAATAGGGTCCATGGCCATTGAGGAGACCTCCCCGTAAATAGTACTGTAAAGGGTGCCATCCTGATTTTTTCTTATCCCGCATAAACCGGTGTTCCCAGGGGTGATCACACAGCTGTTGGGGCACAGTAAACAGCGCACCTTTTTATCCTGTTTAATTTCATAGTACATAGCATGTGCATTCATATATCCCCCCTGAGTAAAGTTATATATTTCTTGCTAAAAACTCCCCGAACAGACCGCTGACAATACCTCCTCCCAGTCCAAGCAGGAGGAGGAAAGGTAAAAAATAATAGGACAGGCTGGTTTGAACGAACAGGTTATTCACCACCCAAAGTTGAACAACATTGCTGGTAACAGCTCCGAATATACTCACTCCCACCAGGCTGAAAATCTTTTTAAAATAATTGTAAACAGCCAGCATTACAAAAAAAGAAGAAACTGCTCCACTAAAGCTCAACACAAAAGCAATAGATAAAAAAGTGCCGATCATCAGGGAAGCAATCACTACCCTGGAGAGGACCACCAGAAACACTTCCCTGGGCCTCATTACGGTGAACGCATAAAGGGTAACTGCATTGGCCAGTCCCAGCCTCAGAAACGGAAAAGGTTTGGGCACAGCATGTTCAGCTATGGAAAGAAATATGGACAGGGTAGCCAGAAAGGCAATAAAAAAAACCCGCTGCTGCTCACCGGAGCCCTTTATAGCCCTGGTTATGGCCCTATCTTGCCGTGGCATCTACGGACTTCCCTCCCCCTTTTACTTCTACTATTACCCTGTTGGGAAGGCATACTATCTGCTCTCCAGCTCTGCTTATCCTTCCCATTTTAACACATATTTTCTGCTTGCAGGGAGAAAAACCTACCCAGGCCTCCCCCTCTTTTATAACCACTCTGGTAATTCCCAGCGGTCCATCCACCCTCACTTGCCTGTTTTCCTCCAGGCTGTACCTGCCGGAAAAAGACTTACCAGTAACGAGCACATACCTCCCTTGTGAATTAGCGAAGTACTGGTGCATAAGCAGTACCGCAACAACCAACACTGCTATAATTGCTGCATAATCACCGGGTTTGAACATTTTTTGATGGGAGCGTTTCATAGCCTGCTCAGCTCTTTTACCAGGGCAAAAAATATCAGAATCAGTGAAATAAAAATCATTACCACCTTGTATACGGAGAACTTCCCCTCCCTGGTCAGAAAAAGCCCTACAATGTACAGTAAAAATCCCCCTGCAGCAGTGGTGTAAGCATAATCCACACTGATTATTTCAAACAGGAACAATATGGACAGCATTATCATTACTGCAGCGGTGTAAATAAGTATTATCCCCAGCGTCTTTTTCACTTGAAATCTCCTAAATTTTATAGTAAAGAAGCTCCGTCTGTCCGTACTTTTTTCTCCTGAGAAACTCCACCCTGTTGTCAAAATCAGGAAGCGGCTGCTGGTAAAACCTCTCATAAACCAGAACACTGGAGTGATCGCTTTTCAGGGACTTTGCCAGAAGATGCACCACCTGTGGTGTCCTGTTGTATTTATAGGGAGGGTCCATGAAAATAAGATCGAAAAAGAGCCTGGTGTTTTTTTTTAGATACTCCTCAGCATCAGCCTTTATTACGTTTGCTTCCAATCCCAGAAGACTGAGGTTTTTCCTGATGGCCAGTATCGATTGCGTGCTATTGTCCAGAAAAGTGACTGTGGATGCCCCCCTGCTCAACGCTTCCAGACCCAGCGAGCCGGTGCCGGCAAAAAGGTCCAGGATATTGAGGCCCTCCATCCCTTGAGAGAAAAACAAATACAGAGTTGAAAATATTGCCTCCCTGGTCCTGTTGGTTGCAGGCCTGGTTCCCGTGCCTGGAACATAAAGCCTTCTTCCGGTATAACTTCCTCCGGTAAGCTTTAACAATTTCTTCACTGGACCCTCCCCGCTCTAACCACCAAAATAAAGAACAGCATTTCCATAGGCTTCGGTTTTTATGAATTTTTCCAGGTACTGCCTTGTTTGGTCCGGAGGAGCGATCTCCCCTGCAGTAAACCTCCTGGCATCCTTTTGCGCTCTGTAGATCAGCCTGGTATTAATTCCCATATCATCAATGATAAACGAAGGAACACCAGACTGCTTTTTACCCATTATTTCTCCCGGTCCCCTGAGTTTAAGGTCCCATTCTGCGATTTTGAACCCATCCCGTGTATCTTTCAATATCCTCAGCCTGCTAAAAGCATTTTTTCCAGCGCTCCTGTCCGGCACCAGAAAGCAGTATGAGTGATGCCCACCTCTGCCTATTCTTCCTCGCAGCTGGTGAATGTTGGAAAGCCCGAATCTTTCTGTCTGCTCAATAACCATTACCGTGGCATTGGGTACATCAATTCCCACCTCTACTACCGTAGTGGCGACCAGAATATCATAGCGGTGCCGGCCGAACATCCCCATAACCCTGTCTTTTTCTTCGTCAGCCATTCTCCCGTGAAGCAGCACCACCCTGTAATCCTTAAATACTTTGTCTTTAAGTCTCTGGTATGCATCCATGGCATTTCTTAAATCAATACTTGCCGATTCTTCAATAAGCGGATATATAAAATAGGCCTGCCTTCCCTTCTGGACCTCCTTTTTCACTCTGGTATACACCTTTTCAATTTCCGCCTGCTTTACTATATATGTGTAGACCTCCCCTCTCCCTCTGGGAAGCTCGTCTATAATAGATACATCAAGGTCTCCGTAAAGGGTCATGGAAAGAGTCCTGGGAATAGGAGTGGCACTCATTACGATGCAGTCCGGATGGCTCCCCTTTGCCCTTAACCGCCCCCGTTGAAGAACCCCGAATTTGTGCTGTTCGTCAATAATAACCAGAGAAAGGTTCTTGAATTGAACATCATCCGAAAACAGTGCATGGGTGCCGCAGGCTACATCCACTTTTCCCTGTGCCAGTCTGTCTGTAATTTCCTTTCTGCTCGCTCCTTTCACCGACCCTGAGATATATTCCAACGCTACCGGAAGGTCCTCAAAATATTTTTTAATAGTATAAAAATGCTGCCTGGCAAGTATTTCGGTGGGAGCCATGAACGCTACCTGCCCTCCTGTGCTGAGGGACATCAATGCAGCAGCAAGGCAGACCACTGTTTTCCCGCTCCCCACATCGCCCTGTACCAGCCTGTTCATAGGAGATGGGCTTTTCAGGTCATGTTCTATCTCCTCCAGCACCCTTTTCTGTGCATGAGTCAAATCAAAGCCCAGTTTCTGCAGAAACCTGTGCTCCAGACCATAAGATATCGGAGGCCGGTGCTTTTTCACCTTGAGGTTTTTTTCTCTGGCCAGTGCCACCACCACCTGGTATTTAAAAAACTCCTGATAGGTATAAGTCTCTTTGGCCTTTCTTAACGAAACCATATCCCGGGGGAAATGGATCTCCTTCAGCACCTCACCCCGGGGTTTCAGTCCGTATCCTTCTTTTATTACCTGCGGAAGGTCATCCTGAATAACCGGGCAGAAAACCTCACAGGCATAGCTCAGCATCCGCCTCATCATTTTCTGGCTTAATCCTGCAGTAAGAGGATAGACTGGAACAATTCCCAGGTTCGGCTCGGCTTCATCGAGTTCGTATTCAAACTGTGAAAAAGTGGGAACGCCGTACTTTTTTACAAATGATCCGGCAAGGTAGGCTGAAGTCCCCACCTTCAAGACATCCCTCATAAAACCCCGGTTGAAACAGTACAGATAGGCGTAACCGCTCCCATCGGTAACTTTTATTCTGGGATGAATCCTGCCCCGGTGTTTGAAGGTCCCCTGTTCAGTTACCATGACATGGAAGGTAGCTTTTTGCCCTTCCTGCACCGCACTCAGCTTCTGAACATTCCTTCGGTCCTCATAAGCACGGGGGAAATGATAAAGCAGGTCCGATACTCTGTATATTCCCAATTTATTTAGTTTTGCCGCTATCGAAGGGCCCACACCTTTGAGGTAACGGATGTCATCATTGAGACTGGGAGGCATAGCTATTATAGGTTTGTTGAATTTTGTTTCTGGTATATGCTATCATTCGATCCAGGCTTTCCCTGTCAGAAACCTTTTCGGTTTTAAAATCACTGTAATAAACCGGGCTTCCTGCAACTACCTTGACCTGTTTGGCTTTTACTTTAAGCATATTCTCAAATATATTATCAGTGTTGATCAGGGTAACCGGAAGAACGGGTTTTGATGTCTCCCTGGCCAGAATAAATGCTCCCCTTTTGAACCTTCTCAGCTTGCTGGCCGGTGTCCTGGTGCCCTCCGGAAAAATCCATACAGGCCTGAGTTTCTCCACCAGGGCGTGTTTGACACTTTCCAGGCTTTTAAATGAAGCCATCGACTTTTCTCTCTGTATGGGTATATAGCCTGCCATTTTCATAGCCAGCCCCAGAAGAGGAAGCCGGAAAAGCGACTTCTTGGAGAGCCATCTGAACTGTACCGGAACTGCAGCCAGACCCACCAAAATGTCTGCATAGCTGCGGTGGTTGGAAACTATTATGCAGCTGTCCTGGGCATAAAAATTTTCTCTTCCCACAACCTCTATTTTTACCCTGCACAGTCCCGCTACCAGTATCAGGCACCAGATATGAGCCGTTTTGTGCATGAAATCAGCTCTTTTTCTAACAAAAGGGTACACCACCACAGCGAAGCACCACATAATCACTGTAACCACTATTCCTAAAACCCAGTACAGTAAACCCCGTATCATACCAAGCCACCCTGATTTGTGTATACAGCCTGTGCATCCACCCAGAATTTTTCCAGCTGGTAATAATTCCTGCCTTCCTCCAGAAAAATGTGTACAATAAAATAGTTGTAATCAATCAGCACCCAGGGGGAGTCGAAATTAACATTCCTGGTAAAAGGTTTAAGATCAAGCTGGGAGGCATACTCATTTATAGTCCGGGCAAGGGCCCTGGTTTGTATAGCAGAATTAGCGGTACAAATAATAAAATAATCAGTGATACTGGTAAGCCCATTCAGGTCCAGCACTACTATGTCACGAGCTTTCTCATCTTTAAGAAGCTCAGCCACCCTGATAACTATATTCTTAATGTTGCCTTCAATTTCATTGCTCATTTTTTACCGTTTATCTCACCGTTTTCCCTTCAAAGTCATTTCCAATTATAATGGTGACATCCACCAGCAAAGTTTTGTCAATTCTGGTAAAAACTTTACTGCAGTTTATGATATCAGCAATTCTTTTTGCCACGGTAGGCTTTCCCACCCTGTCTATAAC
>JBMCUI010000113.1:0-7303 GCA_048622675.1 Spirochaetota bacterium
GTACTGGTCCACCCCTACGTTTTCAGCCCCTGCGTTGGACACCCTGCCGTGCAGACCGAATGCTTCTCCCCGGTCCGTACTGGGAGCCCCGGCATTGGTTATTCCGCAGGTGGTGAGCAGGCCGACAAAAAAGCTCCTCAGCCATCCGAAACCGGGCTCCTCATAATAGGCCGGTGAGGCAACCCCTGTTCCCGAAAAAAAATGCAGCGGGGTGTCCATAAAAAATGCTCTGGGTATGTCCATTCCCCTGCCCGGCAGGACACAAAACTGCAGTCCACCTCCGGTGTTCACCTGCACCCCCCTTACTCCCTGAGCCTTGCCCTGTGTATACATAAACGCTTCAGCACCGGCCAGCTGTAAAGGGTCGCCTATATAGGATAAAAGCTCGCC
Source organism: Spirochaetota bacterium (assembly GCA_048622675.1). Taxonomy (GTDB): domain Bacteria; phylum Spirochaetota; class B62-G9; order B62-G9; family DRHN01; genus JBMCUI01. Next base: position 391 of record JBMCUI010000113.1, read on the forward strand.
TCTTTCCCATTCTTTTCCAAGTACCTGGGCCATTTTTCCCCTCCTTTACTACAGTAATTTTATAATTCCAGGTAATCGGTCTTCTCAATCCTTACTGCTGTAGACCGAAGAAGGCCTGGCTATCAGTTCTCTGCTGAATCCGCTTTCCTGACCTTCGTTATCCACTGCAGTTATACTGAAAAAATATACCTGTTCATTTACCAGTCCGGTTAGCTCGATGCTGTTAACATTACCTGCAGCCACCGGGGAGGCACCTTCAGAAGCCTGGGTACCAAAATAGTACTCGGACTGGGTCCCATAATACACCTTATATCCTCTGATGTCGCTTTCTGTGTTCTTCACCCATACCAGTCTTACTTTCCCATTCAATGGAACAGCTTTTAAAAATATGGGTCTGGACGGAGGCGGGTCTTCTTCAACCACTACATCCAGACTATACAGACGGGGAGTATATTTCCCCTGGGTGCCGTACAGTTTTACCATCCACTGGAAATATCTACCTTTAACCATATGTTTTTCCAGCTTCACATTATTTTTTACCTCAACCCATTCAGGGGCGTTCCGAAACTCCTCCCCAGTGGCATCAGGGAGAAAGTAGGTATTGGAACTCCTGCAGAAGACCCTGACCGCTGTACCGTTTTCCTCTCTGCTGTGCCAGGAGGCTTTAAGTATCCCGGTGCCCCTGTGTTCAAGGTCCATAACATTGCTCACGATTCTTCCCTCGTTTCTGTAGTCTTCCAGGTAGAACTTCGGCAGGCCCCTGGATATTCGGAACTCATCTATATACCCCAGAAACCTTTCCCCAACAGTGATGGGTGCTGAAAGGTACTCTGAAAATTTCCCCTGGAGCAGACTACCGTTCTCTTTACCATTTTCAGTAGCCCATACCAGGTCGCTTTCTTTCCCATCATAGTAGGCTGTAAACAGGCCATTGGCAGCATTGTAGTACAGGGCATGATGGTGCCACTGATTGATGGGTGTTCTTTCCTTTTCTTCAATAAGTATCCTTACCGGTTTTTTTTGTGGGTCTTTGAATACTTTCTCAAACAGCCAGCACAGCCTCCCCTGGTTAAAGAAGACCTTCAGACCGGTAAATTGACCATTAAATTCAATCACCGGAGCATACCAGGAAATCACCGTAGTATCATCATGTATGGAAGAAGGATACAGAAAAAAATCAATGGTAAAGCTCCTCAAATCATCAGCCGTTAAAACGCTTTCTTCACCAGGCCTAATTTTTATGCTGTTCTGATAGTGCTCAAACCCGGCTGAGCATCTGCCAAACTTTTTTATGTCAGACGAAGGAAATATATCCACATGCTCTGCACGGTATGTTCTGCTGGTAAAAGAAACTGCCTTTTTTTGGCAGGCATCGAAATGCAGCAGAAGGTCTGTTTGTTCACTGTGGATGGGCTGGTTTTCATCCAGTGCCAGATACATCTTCCCCAGCGGAGCCCTGCTCCTCTGTATATTTTCCCGGGTATGGATATTTTCCCATCCATGCTCCACTCCTCCCCAGCGCAGGTGCCGCACCTCAGTGGTGCCGATCAAGTCCGTCTGAGGATATGCATTCCCACCCACCAGTATGAACACCACCAATCCGAATACTGCTGCATACTTTCTCATCATTCAACCCCTGAGATACTACTGCCTTTTATCCCTATAACTCATCCAGTACAGTTCAAATCGGGAGGACTTTCTTCTGGATATAATCAAAAATAATCATTGTTTCCATCCCCGATACTTCTGAAGTCAACACCGGCACCAGAGCAGCCCTGGTTTTATACGTTCCGTTGTCGGACTTAATTTTTAAGTCCTCCAGCACCTGGTTTTTTGGCTTTTGCTTCACCTGCTCCAGGGCTTCCATCAGCTTTTCGTTTTCTATGACGGAGTCTACAGGAAGTCCCACAATTGATCTGTTTCCAATGTTCAATAATTCTGTAAATTTGGAGTTTACATGGCTTATTCTATTCTCATGGTCGATTACCACCAGGGCCCTGTTTATTTCTTCGGATAAAAATGAAAACTTCTGCTGGGAAACCCTCATCCTCTCCACTTTTATTCTGTCAAACTCCCTCAGCTGTTCAATGAATTTATTCAGCCACCTGCCCAGATTGCCGAATTCATCCTGTTCGGGAAATTTGATATTAAGATTGAACTTGGAGCTTCTGTTGCTGGAGATTCGATCAATAATTCTTTTGTACACCACAGTACCTCTTTTACGGGCCACCAGCAGCAGCAGGGAACTTACCACAAAACCTGTACCAAACAATATAATTATTACAACTCTGAAAATCACCACTGCTGACTGAACAGCAGGGTCTTCCCACTGGTACCCCTTCAGAAATGAAGGTCCCCCCATCACAACGGCAATAGAACCAAAAATAAAAAACAGAATGGAAAAAAAATTATACACCTTCATCACAGTATCAAAAGAAAGCTTCATCCTAAACCCTCCTGTGCCCTCCTGCTTGCCTCCTGAAAGGTCAGCACCGTGTTTGCCGGGTCACATTAAAAGTACTATTTACGGTTTACTCCTTTTTTCTTTCCACGAACCGCTCCAGGTCGGAAACAGCCCTTTCCGTACCCACCATTACCAGAACGTCCTCCTCTTCAATAATATCATCCGGCGAGGGAAAATCCACATATTTTTCCTCAAATACATTTTCTCCCTCTTCGGTGACCCTGGGGACTTTCTTCTTTATCCCCACGATATTCACCCCGAACCTTGACCTGAGCTCCAGCTGTTTAATGGATTTGCCTATAAACTTTTCACTTGCCTGTATCTCCGAGATGGAATGCTCCTCTGATATGTCCAGGTGGCGCATTATATGGGTGGAGCTGAGCCTTCTGGCAAGTCTCATTCCCATGTCCTCCTCAGGGGAAACAATTTCATCCACCCCGATCAGAGAGAGGACCTGACGGTGGGCGGGAGTATTGGCCCTGGCGATTATTCTGGGAACCTCCAGCTTTTTCAAAATAAGGGCAGTAAGGATACTGGCCTCCATGTCGTCTCCGATGCATACCACCGCACAGTCAACCCTGGCAATGTCTATGGCTTTGAGTGAATCTTCGGTGGTGCTGTCCAGAGTGACCGCTTCGGTTACCTCGTTTTTTATCTGCTCTATGTTCTTTTCCCTGTTGTCTACAGCAATAACTTCCATGCCCTCCTTCATCAGGTTTCTGGCTATGGACTTTCCAAAAACCCCCATACCAAATACAGCAAACTGTCTCATAACTCCCTCCTTAACCTACCATCAATCTTTCAGTGGGATAAAGCACAGGTGCAGTCCGCTGCAGGTTCCGTACCGCAAGTACCATGGTCAGCGGTCCCAGCCTTCCGGTAAACATGGTAAGCATAATTATTATTTTCCCCAAATCACTCAAGTGAGGGGTGATCCCCGTAGTAAGTCCCACAGTGCCAAAAGCAGATACTGCTTCAAAGTAAATCCTGATAAAAGAAAAGTCTTCAAAAACCCCCAGCAATAAGGTGGACCCAATAACCACCCCCATGGAGGCAATTAAAATAGCAAATGCCCGGTTTACTACCTGGAATGGTATTCTCCTTCGAAATATGGTATTGAACCTCTGGTCCCTGAAGATAGTAATTATGGACAGTACCAGTATAAAAAAGGTGGTGGTCTTTATACCCCCTCCTGTTGAACCGGGCGATGCACCTATAAACATCAGAATGCTCAACATAAACAGGGTTATAGGCCTCAGCAAACCGGTATCAATAGTATTGAACCCTGCTGTACGGGCAGTGGTAGACTGGAAGAAAGAAGCCATGATTTTCTGATACGGTCTCATTCCAGCAAGGATGTGGTTTTTTTCGAAAACCCAGAAACCAATCCCTCCAATAACCAGAAACCACATGCTGGCAATAACCACCATTCTTGTCTGTACCGATATTCTCTCATTCTCACCCCTGGTAATTTTTCCGGCCAGGTTCAGAAGAACCGTAAAACCGAACCCCCCTGTTACAATAAGTATAATAAGAACAGAATTTGCCGGTATATTAAATTTTGCTCCCATGAAGCTGTCCGGATAAAGGGCAAATCCTGCATTGCAGAATGCCGAAATGGCATGGAACAATGAATAAAAAGCCGCCTCCCCGGTATTATTTACCCTGCCACGAAAAAAGGGAAGAAAAAGGAGTGTCCCCACTGCTTCAAAAATAAACGTTATCACTACAATAGAACGAATGATAGTATACAGGTTCCTCAGGTCGGACTGGCCCAGAAACGATGCTGTGGAAAACCTTCCGTATACGCTCATCTGGCTTCCCAGTGAAACCTGGATGAACGCAGCTATGGTCATTATACCCAGACCTCCAGCCTGGATTAAAAACACGATAAAAAACTGCCCCAGCCTGGAGAAAGCTGTGCCTGTATCCACCACCACCAGCCCGGTAACACAAACTGCAGATGTGGAGGTAAACAGTGCATCTATGTACCGCATGGAGGTGCCACCGGGCCTGGAGTAGGGCAGATAGAGCAAAAAAGACCCCAGGAGTATGATGGTAACAAAACTGAATATTATCAGCTGGGCAGGGCTTACCCTGAATGAATTAAATATTTCAGACAGCCTGGACAGGTTCAGCATAAACTTCACAAACACCATAAGCTCAATGAATCCCAGGAATATCCTGGAGTAAGGAAACAAATATTTGTGAGAAGCAGGGACCCGGCTGAATAAAATGCAGGCATAGATGATCATCCCCAGTATTATCAGGTGCCGCCAGCTGCGCTTCAGGAAATACCGGGGGAAGGGGTTAAACAGGAAAGAGCTGCACAGTTCCACCAGGGTGAGCACCACAATCGCCCACCCTGCATCATACACCAGGGGCCTGAAAGGACGGCCTATCTCAAAAAGAACCCATATAAAGATATCAACCTGGATAAAAAAAATGAACAGGTCAATGTAGTTGGAAAGCTTCTGTTTGCTTTCTTGGCGCATACAAAACAGCCTTTAGTGGATATGCTTTTTCTGCAAATCAGGGAACAGCATTATACATGATAAAGTGCCCTTATTTCCAGGTCATAACATTTATATTTCATATGCAGCAATCTGTTTGTTCCTGGAAGTAAGCACCCTGCACCCATCCTTTTCCACCACAATATCATCCTCCAGCCTTACCCCGTACCTGCCGGGAATATAAACTCCCGGCTCCACAGTAAGCACCATATTCTGCCTGAACTTCTTTTGAAATTCCTCTGAAGGATAGCTGTCATCATGAGCTTCCAGTCCCAGGCTGTGTCCAAGGCTGTGTATGAATCTTCCCCTGAATTCAGGATGTGAATCTATAAACTTCCTTACTTCATCCTCCACATACTCGCACCCGGTCCCCTCGCCGATCATTTCCAGGGCCATTTCCTGGGCACGGAGTACGGTGTTGTACATCCCTACCATACCCTCCTCCGGAGTCCCGGTAAAGTAGGTGTGGGTGATATCAGAGGCATATCCCCTGTATTCTGCACCGAAATCGACCAGAACCACATCTCCATTTTCAAGGGGCACACCGCTGCCGCTGTAATGAGGTTTGGCGGTATTTTCCCCGAAGGATACAATGGTCTTGAATGGATGTCCATGTGCTCCTTTCTTCTTTACCAGATAATCCACCTCGGCCGCCATCTCCAGTTCGGTAATGCCTCTTTTAAAAAGCAAAGGTATCCGTTCTGCAATTTCCTGCACCATTTTGCAGGCAGTGGCGATGTTTTTAATTTCTTCAGGGAATTTGGTCATTCTGGCCATTTTCAGGCACCTTCCCACATCCACAAACTGGACATCCGGAACCAGGTGGGAAAGGTAGGTATAAAACGAGTGGGATATCGAATCAAAACACAGGCCTATTCTCTGGTAGCCGGAAAGCACCTGCCTGAGCTTCTGGTCCCTGTGTTGTTTTTCCCTGTACACCAGTACCTGGAAGCAGCCTGAAAGGCCATCCAGCATTCCCTGCTCAAGAGTGGTGGTAAGAAGGTACATCCTTCCCTGCTCTTCAAACAACACCCCACAGTTCTCAAACACTCCCTGATGCTGACCGGTTATATAAAAGAAGTTCTTATCTATCAGTCCTCCGTTGAAAATAAGCACAGCTTCCGGCTTATACTCATCAGGAATAAAGCTGAATATTTTTTTAATTTTTTTTCTGACGGTTTCTTCCATTTGCTAGTCCGCCCTTTCAGAATATCTTTCGTTTTATTGGATGTATTGATGGAATTCGATGTTTAATATAACGTCGGCAGCATAAAAAAGGAAAAAACAATGTTCCTAGAACTGGGTAGTGTATCCAATGTTGAGAAGCCGGATCATCCTGTCTATGGATGGAGAATATTTGAAATCAATGGATATGGATATCAGGTCCACTATATTAAAGCTGAAGCCCAGGTTATAGTATGTTTCATCCCACCTTTCCTGGGAAAAATGTATATTCTCTATCTCCCCTTTGACTGAAAACTCCGGGCTCAGTTCTATGTCTGTTCCCAGGAACAAAGTGGCATTCTCCGGTTTTGAATAATGCAGCGGCATAATAGGATAACGAAATCCGTAGGAAAAGTTCTGCTCACCACCAAATAAAAAGTAGCTGCTGGAGGCCACAACATAAAAACCGTTTACCAGATTATCACCTATCTTGTTTTCACTCCCCTTCATAAAATAAGAATATCCTACAGCTATGGGAGGTAAAAGTGCAACGCCATCTGACACCAGAAACCGGGCCATCACCCCCGGCTGGTTCCACCTGACTTCTTCGCTTCCGATCATTTGTCCTATGTCAAAATATATGCCCAGAAAAGCATAATCTGATATTGCCAGCATAGCACTGCCCAGAAGTCCTCCCCTGTCATACATGGAAAACTCAAACCTCATTTCCCCTTTATAGGAGGTGTAGGCTTTAGGGGTATCGATTATATTT
>JBMCUI010000114.1:0-7294 GCA_048622675.1 Spirochaetota bacterium
CTCCGGGGGTGTCTCAACTCCCGGCGGCCCCTCCTGTTTTTCCATCACAGCTTCCCTCTGCCCCTCCCGGGGTATTTCTTCTTCAGTCCTTTCCGGTTCAACTTCCCCGCCGGTGACTGCGCTCTCTGCCGGGTGTGCTTCCACAGACCGGACACCCTGTTCAGATGCAAATACTTCTGCTTTTTCCAGAAGGCCTCCTCCTGCTGGTTTTTCTTCTTCTGAGTCTGCCCTGGTCTTCTCCGCTCTTTCCAGCAGCCCGGGGGTCTTCTGCTCTTCTGTCAACTTCCCCATTCGCTCCTCATGCATCTGTTCGGCTCGTTCCAGAAGGCCTTCTTTTTTTTCTGATATGTGCAGAGCTTTTTCCAGTAGTCCCATTTTCTCATCCTGAAATAAATGGAATTGTTCAAGGAAGCTGTATTGCTACTTTATTGCTAATAAAAAGTGTCCACGATGTCATGCTATTACTGAATTACCCGTTAAGGCAATTTCTTTTCTGATTATCGACCCGGCATGAAAAAAAATTAAATCGCCCCCGCTCCAGCAGACATTAAAGAAGAGGAAAATAGTATACCCTGAATATGGAACTCCCCGGATTTGGCAAGGATGAGCTGGAAGTAAAATCAGAGTGAAAAGTGCCTACCCTAACCGGTAAAAAGAATTAAAAACACTGGGCTATCTCAGCTCCCATCCGTGTTGTTTAATTTTTCTGGCAATATCCTCATGCACCTGCATGGCCTCTTTTTCGGTGAGCGTCCTGTCCGGCTTACGGTAGTGTATATTAAAGGCCAGGGATTTCTTTCCCGGATCAAGGGGCTTTCCCCGGTAGATATCAAACAGTTCCACATGTTCAATGAGTTCCGATTTTTGGGAGCTGATAAAACTCCTTACCTCTTTGACCGGAACATCCTCATCCACCACACAGGCCAGAGCCAGTACCACCTGGGGGAACCGGGGCAGCTTCCTGTACCGCTTCTTCCAGGTGCTCTCCAGCACCAGGTCTTTCATAAGCTCCAGCTCCACCTCGAAAACCACCGCCCTGTAGGTACTAAAATCAATACCCACTTCCTTCAGCAGCCTGGGATTGAGCTCTGCAACCACCCCAAAGCAGCATTCTTTCATGGCTATCACAGCCCTGCGCCCTGGATGGTATGCCTGAAGGGACCCCAGGTTTTCCAGATCAATACACCTGGGGTAATCACCTGCTTTTTCCAGAGGGACAAACTCTGCTTCATCCAGTCCCATTTCTTCAAAAAGCCTCTCCAGCTTCCCCTTGGCTGTGAAAAACACAGAAGCAGCCTCCTCTTTTTCCAGAATGAGTACCGCTGCCGTCTGTTTTTCCGCTGGAAGCGCACCATCCCTGCCGGGTGGGTACACTGAACCTGTCTCAAATATGGCAAACTCGTTTCTATAGGAGAAGTTGTTTTCTACAAAACCAAACAGGCCCGGCACCAGGCTTTTTCTCAGCCTGGACATGGTGGAGCTTACCGGATTTTCCAGGTGCACAAACCTGCTCCGGGGGGAATAAAACCTGTCCAGCACCGCATCTTCCTGAAAAGAGTAAGTGTAGACTTCACTGAAAGAAAGCCCCCAGCTCAGAAAAAGCTTTACTTTTCTCTGCAGGTCCAGCAGATCGTCCCTGCAGGGAGGAGCAGTGGAGACCATAGGGAGCACCGGGGTGATATTATCATAGCCGTATATCCTGCCCACTTCCTCAACCAGGTCCTGCTCAATAGAAATATCTTTGGTGGCCCTGAAGGAAGGCACCTCCACCTGCAGGCTGCCGTGCTCAAGTTTCTCTACACCGAATTGAAGGGAAGTGAGTATCCGCTTTATCCTCTCTTCCGGTATTTTCATACCTATGAGCCTGGACACCCATTCGGTGTTGAGGGCAATCACGGTCTTTTTCTTTTCTGAATAATCCAGGTCCGCCAGGGGAGATATGACCTGCGACTCAGGCAAATACCGCCCGATGAGCGAAACGCATCCTGTCAGACCGGTAATGGTCAGGTGGGGGTCAAGACTTTTTTCAAACCTGTTGGAAGCTTCTGTTCTCAGCCCCAGCCCCACTGCAGTTCTCCTGATACTCACCGGGTTAAAATTGGCTGACTCTATAATAATTCTGTCCGAAGTTTCATCTATCTCCGAGTTCTGTCCTCCCATTACTCCTGCCACTGCTACAGCATTTTCAGGATCGGTGATCAGCAGATGCTCTTCTCCCAGCTTTCTTTCTACTCCATCCAGGGTGCATAAACTCTCACCCCGGCGGGCCCGTCTCACAATGATTCGCTGCTCTGATATTCGGGAGGCATCGAAAGCATGCAGGGGCTGGCCTGTTTCCATCATCACATAGTTGGTAATGTCCACAATGTTGTTTATGGGCCTTATACCCAGGGTAAAAAGCCTTCTTCTCAGGTGGTAGGGTGACTTCTTTATGTGAATGCCGTCCATCATTATTGCGGTATACCGGGGGCACAGCCGGGGGTCTTCAATTTCCAGTTGAATTTTATCCTTGCCGGAAGCATGGATAACCCGCTCAAACTCCCGGTCAGGATATACCGGAGCAAGCTCCCTGCCCAGAATGGCGGAAAGCTCCCTGGCAAAACCATAGTGGCCCCACAAATCAGGCCTGTGGGTAATGCTCTTGTTATCAATCTCAATTATATAATCTCTGGTAGGAAAAATATTTTTCACAGGAGTACCAACTTTAAGCTGGTCATCACTCACATATTCATGGTCAAGAATCCACAGGCCGGAATGGTCATCGGATACTCCCAGTTCTTTTTCTGAGCAGACCACTCCCATTGAATACACACCCCTGAGCCGGGTCTTCTTTACCTTCATTCCACCTGGAAGCTCTGCCCCTATAAGTGCCACCGGCACCAGGGTGTTCTCTCTGGTGTTGGGGGCGCCGCTTATGATATCCAGAACCCCCCCCCCAACATCCGTTTTGGTCAAATACAGGTGGTCGGAGTTGGGGTGGGGGTTTACCTCAACAATTCTGCCCACCACCACCCTTTCCAGTTCTCCCCCCACTTCCTCAACTCCTTCAATTTCGGAAGTACACATGGTGAGCTTGTGGCCTATTTCAAAGGGATCAATATCATCGATCTTTACAAACTCTGCCAGCCAGTTGTAAGAAATCTTCATGGTCCTGTACCTGGTGCTTGAAATTTTTAAAAAATCGTCAAAACATGTGCCGGACTCATAATTTTTTCAGTCCCGGAATTTGAAGACGCTGTTTCATCAAATCTAAATAATCTGGATATTACAATCAAGTACTTTACCTGGGCTACTCAATCACTCTGCCGGGATTGAGCAGACCGGAAGGATCGAGGGCCTGCTTGACTTTTCTCATTTCATCCAGACGGCTGCCGGAATACTGGAGTGCCAGGTACTCCTTTTTCAGTTTTCCAACACCATGTTCTGCAGACACTGTTCCTCCCAGGTTTACACTCCTGGCTGCTATCTGTGTATAAATCTGTTTGGCCCTTTCCAGTTCCCGGTAGGTGGAGGGAATCATATTGACATGGAGGTGGTTGTCGCCGATGTGCCCGAAAATAACATATCTGAAACGCTCTTTTTCCAGCAGTTCCCGGTAGAACCGCATAATCTGTACCAGGTGCCGGTCAGGGACCGCTGTATCCGTACCAACCTTATGTATACGTCCGTCCAATTTTTTCTTCTCAGCTATGGTGCGATTGATTGATTCCGGAAGGGCGTGCCTTACCGCCTTGAGCCTCTGCTGGTCCCTCTTGTTGACAGCACACCAGGAGGTGGACGAATCACCGCCGGATGCATGTATCATCGTCTTCCACTCCCGCAAACATTCCTTCATCCTGTGTTCAGTTTCTGCTTCCGACTCAAAATATACTGCACCGCCGAAGGAAGGCAGGGCGGGTATTTCTGAGGTTGGCCCCTGGGCCCTCCGTTCCTGTTCAAGCACCTCCAGTGAACCACTGTCAAAATACTCCAGTGCCATGGGCCGGAGCTTGCCTTCCCTGCTCCGGCTGGAGAGAACTGAGGGGTGGCTGGAGGTGCCCCTGTGCTGAAGTCCTTCAACCGCCCTATCTCCCCTGGCCCTGCATACAAAATCAACAGCATGCTTCTCGTCGCTGAAGAAACCTGCTCCGGCAATAATTAAACCCGGCTCTTTCAACAGCTTCAGGGTAACACTGGCAATGATTCCCAGTATACCTTCAGAGCCGATAAAAAGATCAATCAGGTCCATGGACTTTTTTGCATAAAGTCCAGCCGAGTTTTTGGTACCGGGCATGCGGTAGCCGGGCACCTTTATCCACAGGGGACTGCCCTTCTGCTTGTTTATCTTCAAATACCCATCCTGTTCTTTAACCTCACCCCTTCGTATTCTGAGCACCTCCCCTGTAGAAAGTACTACTTCCAATCCAACCACATACTCTCTGGTGGGACCGTAATAAAAGCTCCGCGCCCCCGATGCATTGGTGGCCGCTGTCCCCCCTACGGCGGCGGTTATCTCTGTCGGGTCGGGGGGATAGAAATAAGAGTTTTTGTCCTTCTTAAACTGCCTTGCTGCCTCACCCTTCAGTCCCAGGTCTTTGGATCTGAGCTTTTCGGCCAGTTCGCTGAGCCTCACTCCTGCCTCCACCTGGACCTCCCAATTTCCATACCTGTTTTCCAGACCCAGCACCCGCTTCATCTTTTCCAGGGAAAGCACATACCCCCCTTCCGGGACTGCTCCTGCACATATACCCGTTCTCCCCCCCGAAACGGTGAGCGGCATTTTCTCCTTCCGAGAGCAGTTTACCGCATATACAATATTCTCAATGGACCGGGGGAAAAAAATCCCCGAAGCGTTATCTCCCTGCACATTTGATTCGTCTTTCAGGTAATCAGGGTAGTCCTCCACCACCCTCTGCCGGCCCTGTACAAACTTCATCCCCTTCTTTCCTTCAGGTACCATGTATATTCCGGTCTGTCTGCATGCTCCAGGGTAATGAGGCGTTCTTTGAGGCATCCTTCAGTTCCCCTTCTTGTTCAGCAGTTTCAGCATCCAGGGTATGATTTCATAGACATCCCCCACAATCCCGTAGTCTGCTATTTCAAATATGGGAGCGGTGGGGTCTTCATTAACAGCGACTATTGTTTCAGCATCCTTCATGCCTGCTACATGCTGTATGGCCCCGGAAATGCCGCAGGCAATGTAAAGCCGGGGACTTACCGTATGGCCGGTCTGTCCCACCTGAGCTGATGAATCGATCCATCCCATATCCACAGCCCCCCTGGAGGCCCCCACCATAGCTCCGATCCTGGCTCCCAAATCCTCCAGCATCCTGAACCCTTCAGGTTTTCCCAGCCCCCTGCCGCCTGATACAATTATATCCGCCCTGGTTATGTCCTTGCTCTGTTTCTCCTGGATGATCTCTTTCACCCTGGCAGCCCTGATTTCAGGAATGGAGTAGGTTTTCAGCTTCACCCCGGCAGAGGTGGGCTCCGGGCATGCTTCCTCCTTGAAAGTCCCCGGCCTCACGGTAGCCATCTGAGGCCTGTGCTCAGGGCACTCAATAGTAGCCATCAGGTTGCCGCCGAACGCAGGTCTGGTCTGCAGAAGAACCTGTCTTTCGGGGTCCATCTCCAGGGCAGTGCAGTCGGCGGTAAGACCTGTTCTGAGCTTTGCTGCTGCAAGCGGCATCAGGGTGCGCCCGAAAAGAGTAGACCCGGCCAATATCACTGAAGGGTTTTCTTCCAGTACAGCTCTGCTCAAAACCTCCGCCATTACCTCAAAGCACTGTCTGCAGTCATCATCCATCTTTATGTACACTACCTCCTGGGCACCATACTGCTCCAGCTTCCTTTTTTCATTTCCTGCAGGCTCTTCAAATAATACCACTGCCGGTTTTCGGGATACCACCCTGCTGAGAGAACGTGCTCTGGTCAACAGTTCAAACGTTGCCGAATGAATCCTGCCGTGGATTTTTTCTGCAACTACCCAGATACTTCCGGAACTCATGCTCGTTCACTATCCCCTTAATGCATGGTAAAACTCACTATAACTTTATTACAGTGCAGAAGGCCGGTATACCCACCACCTCTCAACCTTCTCCTGCAGGCCCCCGGGAAAACACATTGGCCCCTTACTGGAATGTTTTAGACCCCGATCCCCTTCTGTTTCAGTACCTTTAACAGCCCGGCAGCTTTTTCTTCAGCACTGCCCTCCATGTACTTCACCTTTCTTCCAGCTTTTGGTGTAAAAGTCTTTTTTACCCTGGTGGGAGAACCCTTGAGACCGCACCTTTGCGAATTCACTTCAATATCATCGGGGGCCAGCTTTATGACCGGCCTCTGCAGAGAGTCCAGCACTCCCTCCAGTGTAGGCATTCGAAGCCGCTGACCAGCCTTTATCACCGTCAGGGCCACCGGATAGTCCGATTCTACAATTTTTTTCCCCCCCTCCATCATACACTCCAGGATTATCCTCTGCGGAGACACTTCCAGCACCTCCTGGACAAACGGCGCAATAGACACCCCCAGGTGTGCTGACACCTCAGGGCCTACCTGAGCAGTATCTCCGTCGATGGCCTGTTTCCCAAAAAGGAGAAGCTCAAATTCCCCCAGAGCAGATATGGCCGAGGCCAGTGTATAGGAGGTCGCCAGGGTATCAGCTCCTGCAAAATCTTTATGGGTAAGAAGATACGCCCGGTCCGCGCCCAGTGCAAGTGCATCCCTGAGCACTGACCGGGAGGAGGGAATACCCATAGACAGAGCAGTAATGGTCCCACCCAGCTCCTGCTTTATTTCCATGGCCAGCTCCAGAGCACTCTCGTCAAATGGATTGGTAATACTGGGCACACCTGTACGGACAAGGGTCCCCTTCTCCTGGTTAATTCTTATCTTCTGTGTATCAGGCACCTGCTTCATACACACCAGAATATTCAATTTCCATCAGCTCCTTATTACTTCGTACTGTCCAAAACTTTCATGGCTCCGTGGCAGGAATATTACTGTTCCCTTCTCAGTACCACAAACGGGAATACCATTAACAGTATTCCTGCCATTGCCAGCAGCCCCCCTTCAACTCCCATTGTATCAGCGAAAAATCCCATGACAGGCGCCAGCACTGCAGTAAAAATGGTCTTCAGCTGGGACTCACTGGAAAGTCCTGATGCCATAACTCTGGTGGATATCCTCTGGCTGACATACCCAACACTCATCGGCCGCCTGATATTCTGAAGGATGTACAGAAGAACAAACACCGCAATGGCTGCTGCATGCAGCCCCAGCAATAGCAGGCCGCCAGTAAAGATAATAAGAGCACCGC
>JBMCUI010000115.1:0-7275 GCA_048622675.1 Spirochaetota bacterium
AAAAATATTTGCGATCCATAGAACAAAGTACGCATTAGTCGGATGAACCAAAATTTTTAACAAGGAAAAGGAGAGGACAATGAAGAGCAAGCTGTTAATCCCTGTGGTGGCGGTTCTGCTGCTGGCAGCACCGGCTGTAAGTCTGTTTGCGCAAGATTATAATATGTCAAGTGTTGAAAGTGATATGGAGAACATCGTTGCAGGACTGAGTGATTTCTTCGGCACCAACCTGGGTGGGATGTCCTATATCTGCGACCCGGTAGGAAACGCTTTTATAAAAAACTTCACCATCGGTGCAGCAGGCGGGGCGGTGCTGGTGCCTGTGGAGGACCTGAGCTTTCCGGAAGGTACAGCTATGGACATTGACTTCGGGGACATGGGGTACATACCGGTTCCTGGAGTGGGCGCGTATGCCAAGTTCTCCCTCAAAAAGCTGGAGTTCGGGGCAAAGCTGGCGGGGTTTCCCACCTACGAAACAGACGACGGCACCATCAAAGTGCAGAACATGATTATAGGGGGAAAAGTGCGGTACAAGCTTACCGGGTTCAATTTCCTGCTTATGAAAGGGGGAATATCCGTCGGTGCTCTGTACGAGTACATGAACGGAGGTCTTGAAATATACCAGAGCGACGGGTTTCCGGTGTATGCCGATGAGATTGACTCTACTTGGCCACATGAGGTAGCGGCCACTGTGACTACGGATGCAACCATAAACAATACCTGGTCGGCACATACCCTGGGAGGGGAGGCCCAGGCCAACTTCCAGGTGCTGTTTCTGAACTTCTTTGTGGGCTCCCGGCTGAGCAAGACCTTGGGAAGCGCCACATCTGATTTTGAAGGAGAGACAACACTTACAGCAGAACCAGATTACGAACCTTATATAACCGAGGAAACCCAAATAATCGGCCCGTACTCCAGCGAGACCGAGCCTCCTGGAGTGGACATCTACGGGTTCGGCGGAGTGGAGTTCAGGCTGTTCATATTCACCATAGGGGCACGGGGCTCCTACAACTTCACCGACCAGGCCCTGGCTGTCGACGGCGGAGTAAGGCTCCAGTTCTAATAAAGTTTCATGACAGCACATAAAAGGGGCTGTTCCACGGCCCCTTTTAATAACTCCCTCTTAAACCTATCACCTGTCAGCCCGTAGAAAAAATAGAGACCGAAAACATTGAAAAATAAATAGTTTGGTACTAAAATATATAATCATCCAACTACTACCCAGGAGAGTGGTTATGAAAATAAAGGCGTTGTGGATTTTTCTGCTGGTGGCAGGGCTCGTCTCCATTTCCCCCTGTGTATTTTCACAGGACACCGAAGAACAAATTACCCTGCGGACCCTCAGTGTGGAGTGGTATATGGAATCAACCCAAGGAGTAAAGATATGCTACCGTACCTTTAAAAATGAGCCTGCATACCTTTACCTTCCCAAAAGCTTCCATGGAAAATACTACAGGTTTGTGTCAGCACCGAGGGAAAGCAGCAGCATGGGCCTGCCTGCTCTCATCGTGCGGATGAAAGACCAGGAAGTGGTGTTCATCGACATTTACACCCGCTACCAGAGCCCCAATGCACGGGCGGGCGATTTCACCAAAAAAGACCTGGAGCAGTTCAAAGAAGCAGACCAGAGGGGAAAACCCCGGATAAAATTCTGAAACAGGGGTAGGATAACAGGAGAGCCCTGTTGAGCAATAACCTTATATACCTGGTATGGATAGTGGCAGACCTGTCCCTCCTGCTCATTTGTTTTACCATCTGGGGAAAAGCAGGAGTAGTGGGGGTTATAGCCTCCAATGTGGTTATAATGAATATCTTTGTGCTCAAAGGAATTGAGCTGTTCGGTCTGAGCGCCACCGGAGGGAACGTCCTCTACGCATCTATATTCCTTGGTACCGACATAATCAACGAATATTACGGCCCCAGGGAAGCGAGGAAAGCAGTATTCATAGGATTTTATGTCTCCATCTTTTTTTATATTGCCACCCGGTTTATACTGCTTTTTTCACCTGCTCCCTGGGACCTCTACCACCAGCCCATGGAAAAATTGTTTACTCCTATATGGAGGATAACCCTGGCCTCCATGCTTGCCTACATAATATCCCAGAACTGCGATGTACTGGCCTACTCCTGGCTCAAGCGAAGGCTTCCCCGGCAGCTGTGGGTCAGGAACAACGCCTCCACCTGGACTTCCCAGATAGCGGACTCGGCGATCTTCTGCACCGCAGCATTTGCAGGCACCTACGAGACCACCGTAGTCATTGGTATAATCCTCTCCACTTACCTGCTCAAAGTAATAGTAGCTGCCCTGGATACCCCTTTTATATATCTTACCAGGGTAATGGTCAGGCTGAGGCCCTCTCTACTCGACTCCGGATGAGGAAACCATGGCCGCATCGCTGACATAGTCAAAACAGCCCTTTTCATATGCAAGCTCAGCATTGAGCACCGAACCTGCAGCTGCACCTCTGCGAGTATTGTGGGAAAGGAGCACCACCCGTACGTAATTGTCTACTACCTTGGCCCGTCCCACTGTCACAGCCATCCCCCATGCCCTGTGGGGCCGGCCTGCGTTCACGTCATAGCGGTGCTGGGGCCTGTCAGGTTCTCTCAGGTAGATCACCGGTCTTTCAGGCGCAGTAGGAAGCGAGCGGACATGTTCAGGCGCCTCAAAGCTTTCCATGAGCTCCACAACCTGCTCAACGTCCGGTCTGTTTTGTACTTCCACTTCTGCAGCCTCCATGTGCCCGTCGATTACCGGTATCCTCATACAGCTGGCATGCACCTGGAAATCCGCATCGGTAACTCTTTTAGCTTTCGGGTCGTAACTACCAAGAATTTTTTTGGCCTCGATTTCGATTTTTTCCTCTTCTTTTTTGATGTAGGGTACAACATTGCCCATGATGTCCATGGAAGGTATGCCCGGGTAACCGGCTCCTGAGATTGCCTGGTAGGTGGAAACAAACACCCTGGTTATACCCAGGGGCTCCAGAACCTTCAGGGGGATGGCCAGTCCGGTGGTACTGCAGTTTGCATTGGTAATTATAAAACCTCTTCTGCCCTTGACCATGTCCACCGTTTCATGGTTTATCTCGGGAATAAGCAGGGGTACGTCCGGGTCCATTCTGTGACTGGCTGCATTGGAGAACACGGCAATGCCTTCATGCGCAAGAGCTCTTTCCAGGTCATCGGCTATCTCGGAGGGAAGGGCTGAAAAAGCAATACTCACTCCTGCTTTTTTTATTTCCTCCACCTCCATGGTTATCAGCTTCATATCTCCTATTTCTTCCGGCAGTTCAGCATCGAGCCTCCATCTTCCGGTGTCTGCATATCTCACACCCCCTCTCCCTGCAGAAGCAGCCAGGGCCCCTATCTCAAAGTAGGGGTGGTCAACAAGGGCTTCGATAAACCTCTGTCCAACCATTCCCGTGGCTCCAAGTACAGCAACTTTAAGCTTTTCCATACATACCTCCAGAGTTTTTAAAATTATTTACTTTATCAGATCTTAAACAGGTGGTATATAAACCCCTGAATATATAAAAAAACCCACCGCCGAGCGGTGGGTATGATGGTCCGGGTACAGCTTCATCCCACCGCTCCTGCGTTATTTGTTTTTTTAGTTGTTTTCGTGCAGCCCATCATCATTTTTTTATACATAATTTGCTCCGTCAGCAAAAGGGCATTAAAAAACCCACCGTGGTGGACGGTGGGTATGACTGTCTCAGCCTGCAGCTATCCCACCGTCTTTCTTGTTGTTGTCTGTTTTTTGCATTTATTTGTCATGGTAACTACATTCACTGCAATTTCCGTCCGACAGCGGGATTTGTTTGGCTACTTTCTTATGTAGATACAATATTCATCGATATATGTCAAGAAATTTTTACCCGTAAAATTAAATTTTTTAAAAATTTTTAATGTTTATGTATTAATCTCCTGCTTTATTTCTATTTCTGGACTGACTGTACCTGGCTGTGCTCAGGCTTCGAGATAAGACCGGATATGTACCGGTGAAAATCCACCTCGTCAGCATCCAGCCCGTAATTATACACAAAATTGGTAGCTACCCTGGCTGCAACAACTGCATTGAGGTAGTTTGCCGGCACCCTGTCCAGTAATGTATCAACTCCCACCAGCTCCAGCAGAGCGGAAGGAGTATACTCTGAGACCACCTTATGTCTCAGCGTATGGTTTTCTACCAGGTCCGAGTTATTGACTGCATCGGTAATATCGTTTATCTTCTGACTTATCAAATTGGTAAGTCTGGTAAAAGGTATATTCTTTTTGTGGTGTTCATCCCACAGGAGGTTGAACTCTTTTCTGGCATTGTTCTTGATCGTGTTTATTATCTCTCTGACATAAGCTTTCCGGAAATCAGAAATTTTATCATTTTTTACCATCATATGGGACTCAAACTCCTGGTCGCTCATGGCCAGGCACGCCAATACCTCCAGAGAAGAAGAAGTAACTCCTCCCTTGTTGGCCGAAGCATCTTTTATCACGATTATCCCGTGCTCCTCCAGCCTGAGACGGGCTTCCTCGGTAATAAACAGGTTTGCTCCTTCCACTATGACCCGGAATCTGGGAGTGCCCTTTTCATCGAAAAGCTCCTCCCAGTTGTTGATGTTTACCGAAGCAGGCCTGCCGCCGCAGGGCAAAAACAGGTCTGCCCTGGCCAGAGGGTGCAGATGAAACTTATTCCTGAACTGTTCCCCGTTGGGAACAAATGTTCCGTCAGGAAGCGTTACTTCTTTGTCGTTTACCGTAACCAGAAACCCCTTTTCCGAAAGAAGCAAACGGTCAAAGTTTTCCACCATCACTCTTTTTCTGCACAGTCTGGCAAGCCCCTCACGGTTTATCCCTTCAGGGTCGTACAGTACCCCGCTCCCGTCAACCACTGCAATGGTCCTGTCTTTTGATGATAGTATCTCATTGCTTCCCAGGTCGCCGTCCGGGCCGCCTGTCTGAACTTTGGATACATTTTCTTCTTTCATTCCCAGCTTTTCCAGCACCCCCAGAACGTACTCATGCACACCGGCTGTGGTCATTCCATACATATCATGGGGCACCCCCCCTATTCGGGGTGATTTTCCTGTGGTAAATGCCTTCCAGAATGGATATTTTCTTCTTTTTGCATAAAGTGCCGCCCAGTTCATCAGCTCAGCGGTCCCCTCGTCCGGACCAAGAAACAGTAATTCATTTTCCTTATGCAGGTCCCGCACCTCTTCATTGGGCATCACCAGGTCCATTACTCCGTCTATATAGCTTTTGAATGCCCTCTCCTGTTCGTCCTGATTCTGGAGGTTAAGAAGGATGGTACCCTTGGAGCCGCCTTCGGGAATGTCCTTGTTCTTTTTCTGCTGGGTAGCAGCAAGGTTGTAATTTTCCAGAAAAATTGTATCCAGGTTGTTCTCGTAGTAGGTAAGGTTCCGGGACTTCACTATCCGTATCCCTCCCCGGGCGATATCTCTGAACCTCACATGAAACCCTATGAACTCCCTGCCCACAAAGAAAAACACTCCGTAGGGCTCCTCCGGAAAATCTATTTTGTTCAGAAAAGTCGATTCCAGCCGGTAGGCCATGCAGGTCTTATCTCTCATGAAAAAATTCGTTTTCAAAATAAGATTATTAAAGGTGAGAAAATACTTCAATATGGTCTTGTCCTTACCGGAAGGAACATCCATGTCTATCCGCTGGTTTATCTCCTTTTCCAGGGCTTCAAGGTCACGCTGCTTTTTTTTGGGATGCAGCTTCCTGCAGAAATGCTCGTATATGGATGCCACTATCTCATGGTGGTCAATGACCGCCTGAGCGATCCTTGCTTCTGAAAAGGTGTCTTTTATCAGCCTCATCTTGAGCTGGTCCAGTATTCCTTTGGCCTCAGGCTGGTCCTTGAGGGCCTGAGTCAGCACAGTATACTCCTCGGTCATAACCGTTAAAAACTGGTGGGTAAACGCAGCAGCAGAAATAGCATACATGGTCTGCTGGGAGGAGTACACCTCCTGGTAAAAAAGCCCGGTAATAGTATTTTGCTGGGGAAGCATCACTACCGCGTTCAGGTCCCGGGAGTAATCCTCCATGGTATCCTGGTCTATCTTATCGAAGTAAAATGAATTTATTCGCTTGTTATCGTAGAAAGGCTCCCTGTACTTGCGGTTGGAGTATATATTGTACTTGTACAGCAGGTGAGAGAAATTGACCAGCAGCTCCTGGGAGCTCTCACCATGGATTCCCACCATTACTCTGGTTTCATCTG
This sequence comes from Spirochaetota bacterium, assembly GCA_048622675.1. Classification (GTDB taxonomy): domain Bacteria; phylum Spirochaetota; class B62-G9; order B62-G9; family DRHN01; genus JBMCUI01. Next base: position 6,251 of record JBMCUI010000115.1, read on the forward strand.
TCTCCGGTTTGTCTGTTATGGAGATATACGGGGACTCTCGGTGGTTCATTGACTCCCAGGCTTCTTTATATCTGGCTATGGTTTCCGGGACCGAGCGCTCCATAAACCCTTTGTTGGCTGCGTCTTCAAAGGTGATTTTATTTTTCTTGTCCAGCCCTTTTTGAAAGCGGGGCTTGCTTACAATGTAAAACCGTAAATAATAGTCGGTTATCTTCTTTTTTGTCCGATAGCTTTCCAGCCTGTACATGGGATAGCGGGACTCTATTCTTTTTTCAATTTCCTCGGTTTTCGAAGACTCGTCTTCTACAATGTACACTGCCCTGTCCTGGCGCTCATTAATAAGCTGAATACCTACCCCCTCGCCCCCGTACCGGGAAACCAGCTCTGATGCACTGATGGCAATAAGGTGCTTGGCGATTTCATCGATACTGGTGGTCCTGTAGTAGTACTCATCAATACCCAGCTCTACAATAAACCAATCAATCACTCTGCGGGCCTTTTCCGGAGTCATATAACCGGTACCGAGCAGAATCTCCTCCAGCCTTACCAGGTCTTCCAGATTAATATAGGATTTTTTTTGGATCTCGCTCAGACTTTTCATGGTCATTCTCCTCGTTTTATAATGTAGATTTTAATAGCACACGAGTTGGGTAAAAATATCATTCTGCAAAACACCTGTAGAGGGCCTGGATGGCATCAGTGTACCTTTTGCGTTCTACACCCAGGGTAATACTCAAATCAGGGGAAAAAACCGAGTATTTAACAGGTATTCCCTGCTCCTCCATTACGGAAAATACTCTCGATGCAGCAGTGGGGTTTGAGGTTATCCCCTCCCCCACCACCGCAACTACAGCCAGATCGTCGGATATCTCCAGTCTGTCCGGAGATAAGATCTTTTTTATCTGTTCCTTCAAATGCTTTCGGCTTCGCTCCAGCCGGTCCCGGGAAGCCACTATGGAAACACTGTCAACCCCCACCGACATCTGAACAGGGCCAATGTTGCTCTGGTTTACTAGGTCCAGAAG